>JANMJF010000480.1:0-3455 GCA_031371245.1 Pseudomonadota bacterium
TTCGGGTTCGAGTTCGTTGATGGCGAGACCCATCGCGACGCGCATGAAGAAGGCTTGCGGTAGCTCGAAACGCGTGCCGCGGCTCTGCAGGAAGTAGCGGTCGTAGAGGGTCTGCAGACCGAGATAGGTGAAGTTGAAATCGCGTTCAGGCTTGAGTGCCGCGCCGAGGCGGTTCAGATCGTAGTTGCCCAGACGCGGATCCATCAGTTCCAGCTCGATGGCGCGTTTGACGTAGGCCTCGAAATAGAGCGGATAGCGCTCGGTCATTTCGCGCTGGGTGGCTTCGTCGCGGCGATGGCTCAGAAACGTCAGCGCTTCCTGACGCAAGGTATCGAGCAGCAGGCGGGCGGCGACCAAGGTGTAATTCGGTTCGCGCTCGATGAACAGGCGGCCGGCCATGGTCACAGCCTTCGATACATCTGATTCTGAGACGCCGTCGAACAGGGAGCGCAGCGCCTCCTCAATGACCGTGGCCGGCACCGCGCCATCGATGTTCTGGCAGGCTTCCTCGACCACTTTGCGCAGACGGTTTTCGTCGAGCGGCACCTTCGTGCCATCCGCCAGCAGCACGCGCAACACGCTGCGCGCGATGTCTGGATCGAGCTTCTTCTGGGCGGCCTGACGCTCACTTGCACGCGCTTCGCGGTACAGCACGTAGGAGCGCGCAATTTTGTGTTCACCGGCGCGCATCAGAGCCAGTTCGACCTGGTCCTGAATGTCTTCGATATGGGTGGCACCACTGGCCGGTACGCGGCGGGTCAGGGCGTTCAGAATCTGCTCGGCCAAAGCGTCGACACGCTGATGGATGCGCGTTGACGCCGCCGCGCTGCTGCCCTCGACGGCGAGAAAAGCTTTGGTCAGGGCAACGCGAATCTTGTTGCCGTCGAAATTGGTGACCTTGCCGTTGCGGCGAATGACCTTGAAATCCCCCGGTGCGGTGGCGCTGATGTCGGCCGTGGACGCCGCGTGACTGTAGGCCACTGGGGCCGCAGCGCCTGCCCTGCGGGCGGCCGCATTCTCAAATTCCATGTCGCATCCAGACGTTCTTATACGTGGCGTTGACGAGCCCTTGAGAGCCCGCTCGTTTTTGTTGTGCGCTCGACGAAGGCGACTGTATAGCACCACAAGAAAATGTGGTCAAGAAATTTAGTAACCACAAGATAGTGTGGTTCTTTTGTGGATTAATGGCCTGCAAGCTGGGCACAAGCTGGGTATAAATTCCGCATAACTCGGTGGATCGTCAAGCAGATCAGCGCGTTAGACGTTGGTGCCCAGAACAGGCTCAAAACTGGCGACAAAGTGGGCGCTGCTGGCGGCTAATCGCCCGTGATTGCGGCGCGCGTAGCGAACGTCCTCGTTGCCCTCAATCCACTGCGCCGCGCAGATACATCGGCAAAGCATCGGCCACCGCCACGCTGCCGCCGCGCCGGTGCAGGGCGGCGCCCAGCCGCGCGACATCGAGTGCATGGGGGTGGAGCAGGGGTGCACGGGGTATGGCGGCGATAGCGGGCGCAAAACGTGCGTGGTAAATCGGCCAACCATTACCCACTGCCAGCCACTGCGTAGGAGCGGCAATCGACACGTCCTGCGGCGCCAGCACGCAATCGGCGATCACGCGCTGACCGATATCGCTATCGTCGTCAAAACGCAGCGCTGCCAGATAGATTTCGTCGCGCCTTGCATCGAGCGCTGCCAGCACCTGACGCCCACCATGCAGGCGTGCGCCACCCGCCGCCAGGGCCGCCAGGGTCGAGACCGGTGCCAGCGGCAGATCGCAGGCAAGCGCGATGCCCTGCGCGACACCGGCGGCGATGCGCACGCCGGTGAAGGCGCCGGGGCCGCAGCCGAAGGCAATCAGATCGAGCGCGCCGCGACCGATACCGGCCTCGGCCAGCGCGCGTTCGATCATGACGAAGAGCAGGTCGGTATGTTGGCGCGGCGCCAGCTCATGCACTTCGAACAGCGCGTGCCCACTCATGATGGCCACCGAGCAGGCGTCGGTCGAGGTTTCCAGTGCGAGGATATTCATGGTGCGCGCGACACACTGCGGGCGGCGCGGCGCTTGTGGCTATAATCCGCGCCCATGATTGCACCCCTCGATTGGTTCATTGGTATTCGCTACATCTACGCGCGGCGTGGCAATCATTTCAGCGGTTTCATTTCCCTGACGGCGATTGTCGCCACGGCCCTCGGGGTGACCGTGTTATTGACGATATTGTCGATCATGAATGGCTTCGAGGGCGAGGTGCGCGATCGCATCCTCGGTCTCGCCGCTCATCTCGAAGTCGACAGCGGCGCGCAGGGCGACTGGCACGCACTGTTGAAGCAGGTCGGCGCGCAGCCCGGCGTGGTGGCCGCTGCGCCCTATATCACGCGCGATGTGTTGGTGGCTGATCGCGGCACCGTACGCGCGGTGGAAGTGCGCGGTATAGACGTGGCGCGTGAGCTTGGTGTTACCCAACTCGAATCTCATCTCAAAACGGGCTCCCTGGCGGATCTCGATCGCACGCCGTTTGGTGTGGTGATCGGTCGCGAACTGGCGCAGTCGCTGGGCGTCCAGCGCGGTGACCGGCTGACCTTAATCACGCCCCAGCCCAGTGTCACCCCGGCCGGCTTGGTGCCACGTCTCAAGCGGTTCGTCATCATCGGCGTGTTTGAATTCGGCCTGCAGGAATACGACGCCGGCTTGGTGTTGATCAATCTGACCGATGCCCAGCGCCTGTTCCGCAGCGGCGATGCTATCGATGGGGTGCGCGTTAAGTTGCTGGACGCCGGCCAGGCCAGCGCCGTCAAGCACGCGTTGGCGGTGACACTCGGTCGCGCGGTGGGCGCTGACGACATTCGCGACTGGACCGATACCCATCAGAATCTGTTCCGCGCGCTGCACATCGAAAAGACCGTGATGTTCGTCATTCTCGCGCTCGCCATCGGCATCGCCGCGTTCAACGTGGTGTCGATTCTGGTGGTGGCGGTTACCGACAAGCGCGCCGATATCGCCATGCTCGGCGCGCTCGGGCTGGAACGACGCGACATCATGTGGATATTTCTGGTGCAGGGCGGTGTGACCGGCGCTATCGGCGTGATCGCAGGTGTCGCCTGTGGCGCGCTGCTGGCGGCCAATATCGATGTACTGGTCGCCGGCGTCGAGCAGCTGTTCGGTTTCAAGGTGTTGTCGCCGGAGGTGTACTACATCAGCACTATTCCGTCGGAACTGCGTGGCAGTGATTTTGTCGTGACCACGCTGCTGGCGTCCTTGTTGAGTCTCGCCGCGCCGCTCTATCCCGCGTGGCTGGCGGCCACCACCAATTTGAGCGAAGGGCTGCGCCATGAGTGACACGGTGATCGACTGTCGTGGCGTCGGGCGCCGGTTTGACGACGGCGCGAGCGTGGTCGATGTGCTGCGCGGCGTCGACCTGAGCGTCGCTGCCGGCGAGACACTGGCCATCACCGGTGCC
>JANMJF010000483.1:0-7578 GCA_031371245.1 Pseudomonadota bacterium
CGTAACCCAACACGTCGGTCAGCACCTCGTCGTTGTGCTCGCCCAAATAGGCCGCCTCCAATGGCTGATTGTGCTCGAAGCCGGAGAAGCGCAGTGGCATGCCCGGCATCAAGACCTCGCCAAGTTTCGGGTCTTTCACCACCCTGACCGTGCCGCGTTCGCGCATATGGGGATGGTTGGCGACCTGTCCGATGCGCAGCACCGGCGCGCAGGGCACACGCTCGCCTTGCAGTGCCGCGAGCACACTAGCGTCGTCCGGTTGGCGATCGCACCACGCCTGCAAGATCGCGATAACCTCGCTGGCGCGCGCCACTCGCTTGGCGTTGTCGTTGTAACGCGGATCGTCCGCCAGGTCAGGTCGGCCAATGGCGCGACACAGCGACGGCCACTGTGGTTGCAGCGCGATGATGCAGACATAACCCTCACGAGTCTTGAACAAGCCCAATGGGCAGACCGCAAAATGCTGACTGCCGGCGCGAGTCGGCTCCACCTCGCCGTTAGTAATGCTGTACAGATGGATATTGAGCTCGTGATAGCCGGTATAGGCGTCGAGCAGCGAGATATCGAGATACTGGCCTTCCCCACCGCGCTCGCGATGGAGCAGCGCGAAACCGATGGCGGCAGCCGCGTGCACGCCGGTCGAGACATCACCCATGCTGACCATCGGGAAGGAAGGCGGACCGTTAGGGTCGCCGATCATGCCCATCACACCACTGTAGGCCTGGGCGATGTAGTCAAAACCCGGCAAGGAGGCCAAAGGCCCGGTCTGGCCAAACGCCGAGATCGAGCACATCACTACACGTGGATTGAGCTTGTGGACCTCTTCCCATGAGAAACCCATACGTGCGATCACGCCGGGCGCGAAATTCTCGATGAAGACATCGGCCGTTTTCAGCAGCTCGATAAGTATGGCGCGACCTTCCGGCGACTTGGCATTCAGACAGATACTGCGCTTGCCGCGATTCTGTTGGGTGAAATAGGCGCTGCGGCCGTTCTTGTGGGCGGGCAGCGCGCGCGCCACGTCGCCGAGCGGTGGGAATTCGACCTTAATGACGTCGGCGCCCATCTCGGCCATGATTCTCGAAGCGGTTGGACCGGCCAGCACATGGGTCATATCCAACACCCGGAAGCCGTTCAGGATGTGCTTAGGGCGTGTAGCCATATCGTCTCCCTCCCCAGGAGTGCGAATCGAGCTTGGAATATCTGGGCCGGCGCCTTGTGGCAGCCGCAATAAACTCGCGACTCAGCCAGCCTCGGCCCGCGAACGTAACAGTTCCCGTCGTGCGGTCCGCTCGTATTTCCGCGCCGGCGTGTTGACGATGTCGGTCAATTCGCCGGCCGCCTGTCCCGCTACGATGCGTTCCGCCGTTACTTCGCCGTAGGCCGTCGAGCGTTGGCGTGGCAAACGCCCCGCGCCTGTGATCATGGTCAGCATCTGGTCGGGCGAAGTCTCTTGACCGTGGCTCGCACCTGCCGCGCGCGTAATGCTCTCATTCATGAGCGTGCCGCCGAGGTCATTGACCCCGGCGTTCAGACAGGCTTTGACGCCTTCGTGGCCCATTTTCACCCATGAGGTTTGGATGTTCGTGATATGCGGATGCAGGGCCAGGCGCGCGACCGCGTGCATCAACACTGACTCGCGGAATGTCGGCCCCTTGCGTGCGCGCCCTTTGAGATAAAGCGGCGCCTCCATGTGCACGAAGGGCAGTGGCACGAATTCGGTGAAGCCGCCGGTTTCGATCTGCAAATCGCGCACACGGATCAGATGCCGTGCCCAATGCTCCAGGCGATCGACATGCCCGTACATGATGGTCGAGGTAGTTCGGAATCCAATGTCGTGGGCGGCGCGCATCACTTCCAGCCACTGTGCGGTATTGATCTTGTCCGGACAGATGATGGCGCGCACCTCGTCGTCGAGGATCTCACCAGCCGTACCGGGCAGGGTGCCTAGCCCCGCATCCTTGAGTCGCTGCAGATATTCGCGCAAGGGCAGTTTGAGAGTGGCTGCGCCCTGCCACACTTCCAGCGGCGAGAAGGCATGGATGTGCATGTCCGGCACGGCATCTTTGACTGCGTGCAGAATGCTCAGATAGGTCTCGCCGGTGTACTGTGGATGGATACCACCCTGCATGCATACTTCGGTTGCGCCACGCTGCCAGGCTTCCAGCACTCGCCGCTGGATTTCGGCGTGGTCGAGATCGTAGGGCTCGCCGCGCAAATTCTCCGATAGCTTGCCCTTCGAAAATGCGCAGAACTGGCATTTGAAATAGCAGACGTTGGTGTAATTGATGTTGCGGTTGACAACGAAACTGACGGTATCGCCGTTCACTTCTCGCCGTATGCGATCAGCGGCCTGACACACCGCGCCGAAGTCATCACCGCGCGCACGGAACAGTCGCGTGATATCGCTCTCGCCCAGCAGTGTGCCCGTTTCCACCCGTGCCAAGATCGCAGCGAGGTCTGCAGAAACCTGTTTCGGTGTGCGCGTGATAGCAGCGACTAACGCCGCCGGTGGCGCCAGTTCCTCGCCCGGCGACCACGCGTCAGTACGCGGATAACCATCGGCATCGATCATCTGCAGCAGTGGCGTGTGGAAACGACCGTCGGCCCAGGTGTCCAGACTGCGCAAATATTGCGGGTAAATAGTCAGACGCTCGTGCAGATGTTTGCCGGCAGCGGCGGTATCGGCCGCCAGTTGTTCGAGATGTGGCCACGGCGCTTCAGGATTGACGTGGTCGGGTGTCAGCGGCGAGACACCGCCCCAATCATTAATCCCAGCCGCGATTAGATCCGGCAGGCAGCCCGGGCTCAGATTAGGCGGCGCCTGAATACTCATCGTCGGGCCGAAGATGACCCGCGTCACAGCCAAGGTCCACAACATCTCGGCCAGATCGGGCTCCGGCGCATCGTGCATACGCGTGCCGGGTTTGGCACGGAAATTCTGCACGATGATTTCCTGCAGGTGACCGTATTGCGTGTGCACGGCGCGCAGCGCAAGCAGCGCTTCGATCCGTTCCAGGCGCGTTTCGCCGATGCCGATCAGGATACCGGTGGTAAAGGGGATCTGCGCTTGGCCAGCGTTGTGTAGCGTTTGCAGGCGTATTGCCGGGCGCTTGTCCGGCGAGCCGTGGTGCGGCATGCCTTTGGCACACAGCCGTTCCGATGTCGACTCGAGCATGATGCCCATGCTTGGTGAGACTTCGCGCAACATCCGGCATTCGTCGAGCGACAAGGTGCCGGGATTCATGTGCGGTAGCAGGCCGGTCTCAGTGAAGACCGCCGCGGCCGCCGCGCGTAGATAATCCAGGGTTGAGGCAAAACCCATGCGCGCCAGCGCGTCACGCGCAGTCTTGTAGCGTAGTTCGGGCCGCTCACCGAGTGTGAACAGCGCTTCCTTGCAGCCCAGGCGCTGGCCGGCCTGAGCCAATTCCACCACCGCCTCAATGCTCATATAGGGCTCGACTACGCGCTTGGGTGCCTGGGCGAAGGTGCAGTAATGACACACATCGCGACACAGCTGCGTGAGCGGAATGAAAACCTTGCGTGAGTAGGTCACGCCGTTGCCGAAGCCCTGATCGCGTAAACGGCCGGCGCAAGCCGTCAACCCTGCCAGGTCAGTGCACTGCGCGAGCTGCAACGCACTGTCGTCAGACGGCGACTGTCCCGCCTCCGCGGCCGCGAGAATAGATACTGAGGAATGCATGACTTACAACAACCGTGAAGCGGCGGCGATATCACTTAAGTCGCGCGCGCTGGTGTGATGCGGCATGACACGGCGCGCGATGCCGCTGTCACATAGATAGGCCAGGGTCTCGGTTTCGCTGTCGTAGGTCAGCAGCGTCTGCAGATCCATGGGATTGTCGATATCGAGAGCGAGGCCGGGCAACAAGGCGACCTGTGCGGTGATGCCGGCGTCCTGTGCCGCTAGGCGATGCTTGGCGAAACTGTCGGAGCCGAACGCGAAAGCGATCCCATCGGCGGGGCTCACCGCCAGCGCATTGGTGCCGTCGTGTTCGCGATCAGGCACCAAGGTCACGGCTGGCGCGCCGCGATGGGCGAGCAGCACCTCGTCGATCTCCCGGCCGCTGACCAAGGGCACATCGCCAGGGATCATGAGCATGCCGCGTTGACCATGGGTGGCAAGCCATTCACCAGCCTGCGCGATGGCTGTCGACAGGCCCGCGCCCCGCTCCTCAAGAAACAGGCCACCGACCCGTTCCACGCTGTAACGCGCGCGCACTTCACGCGACACCACCAGCACACCAGCCACCCGACGACTCTCGGCGATGGCACGCAGCACGTCGTTCAACATCGCCTGGGCAAGCGACTCACGCTCGGCCGCCGACAATAACGGCGCCAGTCGCGTCTTCGCATTTGAGAAACGTTTGACGGGAACCACAACCCACATGGCGGTTTCAGAACGACCTCAGGAACTCGAGCGCAGTCTGCGCCAGATTGATCCTATCGTCCAGCGTCACCATGACGCTCGCGGCGCTCTTAACGCGCAGATTTTTTGCGGCAATTTCTGGTATTAACCTCTGGTCACGGTCGTCAATGATAAAGCCGTCCAGCAGCTCACCATAATGGGCGGCAACCGCCGCTGCAGTCTGCGGCAGCGCGAGCTCTGCCATGATCTTGGCGGTCGGTCCCTTGAGCGCCATACCAGCCACGATCGGCGACACCGCGATCACGGGTGCACGGCAGGCATGCAGGGCTTCACGTATGCCGGGCACGGCGAGAATCGGGTCGATGCTGAGAAACGGATTCGATGGGCAGATGATCACGCCGCAAAGTTCGGGCGCAGCGATCGCCTCCAACACACCGGGCGCCGGGCGCGCGACATCGGCGCCGTCGAAACTGAAACCCGTCACGTGCGGTGTGCAACGTTCGCGCACGAAATACTGCTGAAAGGCCAGCCTGCCAGCATCACAGTGCACCACCGTGCGCACCGGCTCATCGCTCATCGGCAGCGCGCGATGGGCAATGCCAAGTACTGTGAACAATTCAGCAGTGATCGTCGACAGGCGCGCGCCTGCACGCAGCCGCGCGCTGCGCTGTAGATGCACGGCCAGATCGCGATCACCAAGACGAAACCACGCTGCCCCGCCGAGTTGCTGCAAAGTATCGAGACAGGCCCACGATTCCCCGATCCGTCCCCAGCCCGTGTCTGGATTACTGAGGCCCGCCAGGGTGTACATCAAGGTATCGAGATCGGGGCAGACGTGCAGGCCCAGATGCTCGAAGTCATCGCCGGTATTCACCACCAAGGTCAAGGCCGCCGGTGGCAGCAGATGGCTCAAGCCCAAGGCGAGTTTGGCGCCGCCGACGCCGCCGCTCAACGCGAGATATTTTTCCACGTTCAGTTGAACAGATCGTCGGCCAGCGGACGGATGATATCGGCGGCCCGGCCATGATGTGCATCGACGTCAAAGCCGTGCACTATCGCGACCGGCGTGCGTTCTATCGACTCGCCCATGATCAATGTCGCCATCGCTGCGATGGAATCGGCGCGGTTGATCATGGTCACCTTTAATTCACGGCCGAACATGTCGTGTTGTCCGCGCCGATCGTCCAGCACTTCAATACCGGCACAGCCGATCGCACCGCCGATGGTGCCGAGCCGCCACGGTCGATTCATGCTGTCGCAGATGATGACGCCCAGATGACAGCCGGCCGCGACACTGAGTGCGCACTGCAGGGCGGCGGCCGAGGCATCGGGATCCAGCGGCAGCAGCAGTGCCTGCTCGCCATCCCGGTGTTCGACATTTGATTGATCGATGCCGGCATTGGCACCGACGTGACCAAGCTTGTGGCGCACGATGATCACGCCCGGCTTGTGGCGCATGACGGTGTTCGCCTCGTCAAGAATAAGTTGCGCGAGACGCGGATCTTTGTCGGTCGCGGCGCCGAGTTCGATGGCGGCGGGCCCGGGTATTACGCTCGCAATCGGCACCAGACGCCCCTCGGACTTCGACACTATCTTTTGCGCCACGACCACGATGTCACCGGCATCAAACCGCAGGTCGTCGTCGGCGGCGGCCTGCATGATGATAGCCGCCAGGTTGTCGCCAGGTGCGATCAACGGAATGCGCGACAAGGTCGTCAGCGTGATGTGGGGCATAGTCAGTCCGGGCCAATGGTGACGATGCGCCGAACAGATGCACGGTCTCGGCGCGACTCCCCGGCGGCGCCGGGCGCGGCTAATGTAACCGCGATTGGCGGCGGACGCGCAAGCATAGGGCGCGGTCAGCGCACCCTCCGTCCAGCAATTACACCCCTGGAATGAATCGAGTACTATTCGACGCTTTCCTGGCCGACCATCGCGCCACGCCACACGGGTGCAGGCGCAGGGTCGTTTCGAGTTCGAGCGGAGGTCGCACGTGTCACTCAAAATCGGGGTGTTTCAGATCCTTCCCGATCGTCGCGGCGACCCGGCCATCGTGGCGAAAGCCGCCGAGGATCTGGGCTTCCATTCCTACTGGGTGCCAGAGCACGCCATTTTGCCGATGTCGTTTGCATCGGATTATGTCGGCGACCCCGGCCAGCCGCCGCCCGACTACCTGTGGCAGATGCCCGACCCGTGGGTGGCGCTCGCACGCGCCGCTACCACCACCCGTCGCATTCGGCTTGGCAGCGGCATCTGCCTCGTGCCGGAACACAATCCGCTGATCCTCGCCAAGCAGGTCGCCTCGGTCGATCACTACAGCCACGGCCGCGTGCAGTTCGGCATCGGGGCCGGCTGGAATCGCGAGGAGTCAGAGATTCTGGGTGTCGATTTCGATCACCGCTGGACTCAGACCCGCGAATGCATCGAAGTCATGCGCAAGCTGTGGCGTGAGGACGCGCCCAGCCACGACGGTCGCTACTACAAATTTCCGCCGATCCGCTCTTACCCCAAACCCGAGTCGGCCGATGGCCCACCGGTGATGTTTGGCAGCTCCGGGTCGGCGCGTGTGTTCAAACGCGTGGTGAGCTGGGGCCAGGGTTGGATACCGGTGATGTCATCGCTGGACGAATTTGCGGCCGGCTGCCGCGAACTGGCAGCGGCCTGCCAGGTGGCCGGGCGCGACCGCCACAGTATTCATGTCGCGCCGTTCGCACTCGAAGGCCTGTTCCGCACCGCCGAGGCGCGCGACCAGGTGGCAGCGGCCGGTGCCGATGAGCTGATCGTGTGGATCATGGCGCGCGAACTCGACGACATCCTCGATGAATTATAGCGCCTCGCCGAGGATTTACTCGACACCCAGAGCGACGAACGTACACAAGACGACGACGATTAAAGCGCTAGGCGCGCCACGGCGACGCCCGATCCGAATTGACAACACTAGACGATGGAGGTCTTCGCACCATGGCTATGCTCGACGGCAAAGTGGTATTGATTACAGGTGGCGGACGCGGCATTGGCCGTGATTTTTCGCTGGCAATGGCCGCGGCCGGCGCCAAAGTAGTGGTGAACGATCTCGGTTCCAGCACCGACGGCACCGACATCGAAGGCACGCCGGCCAAAGAAGTCGTGGCCGAGATCAAGGCCATGGGCGGCCAGGCGGTGGCCAATCACGGCAGCGTCGCACGCTTTGA
>JANMJF010000574.1:0-4253 GCA_031371245.1 Pseudomonadota bacterium
CCGATGTTGTATTGGCCGGCGCCGACCGACGCGGCGATGCCGGTCGCGGCGCGCAAGCGCGGCATCCGTGTGGTGGGTGAGATTTATCCGGATCTGACTTACGCAGCGGACGGCTCGCTGATTCTGCAGCGGACCAAGCACATGACCGACACTGAATTTGCCGCCGCTCAGGTCAAACGCTACGTGCAAACCGGCCAGGTGCTGGCTAACGACGGCTCGTTGCTGACACTCGATGCGCAGAGCCTGTGCATACATGGCGACGGTCCCAATGCCACCGCAGTGGGCGCGGCCGTGCGCGCGGCCTTGGCCGACGTTGGCTGCCGCATCGCAGCGGTCATGGTCTGACGGCTAAGACTCAAGAGCCCATAACCGTGAAATTTGGTCTGATGTTTTCCCAGCAAGTTCCGCTCGGCAGTGGCATTGCCTGGCGCGAGCCCTATGCAGACATGTTGAAGTGTCTGCCGATCGCCGAAGACCTTGGTTATAGCTCTGCGTTTCAGGTTTCCCATCATGCGCAGAAAGACGGGCTTTGCCCCGGCCCGTTAATCGCTTGTGCGGGCGCCGCTGCGGTGACCAAGACCATGCGCATCGGCACCGGTGTGTTATTGGTGCCGTTGTACGCACCGCTTAAACTCGCCGAGGATGTTGCGGTACTCGACAACCTCTCCGGTGGACGTTTTGTGTTTGGCGTTGCACCGGGCTATATCGCCAAAGAGTTCGAAGCCCATGGCATTCCACGGCAAGAACGCGTCGGCCGCTTCGAAGAAGCGCTGGACCTCATGACGCGCGCCTGGACCGAGGATTTCTTCGAGTTTGACGGCAAGTATTACCAGGTGCCGCGCACGCAGCTGACACCTAAGCCCGCACAGCATCCCCATCCGCCGATCTGGTATGGCGTATCGGCTACCTCGTCCTTGCAGCGCGCGGCGCGTCGCCATGCGGTGCAGATCATGTCGCCGCGTCACGGGCCCGAGGAACTAGTCGAGCACTTCAAACCCTACGAACAGACCGCCAAGGAGATCGGCTGGACCATCCCCGAGCGGCCCATCATGCGTTCGGTGTTCGTCGCGCCGACCATGGCCCAGGCCGAGGCCATCGCTGCGCCGGCACTCAATTATCTTTTCCGCGAACTCTACGGTGCGGCCTCGGCTGCCGGTGATCGGGTGTTGCGGGCGGCCGATGGTTCGGTGGTCACCGCTAAGGACCAGGTCGGCTTTGAGAATTTCAAGAATCGCTACATCATCGGTGATCCTGATTTCGCGATTGCACAGCTCGCGCTTTATCGCGACGCCGTGCGTCCGACCGAAGTGGTGTGTTGGATGCACTTGCCGGGTCTGCGTGGCGCAGACGTGATGCGCTCGGTGGAGTTGTTCGCGCGCGAAGTGATGCCGTATTTCCAATGATCGATGGCCTCAGCGCACCGGCCACGCCCGGCTGCGTGGTGTGCGGCACGCCGCTGGTTGCCCACCTGCAAGTCTGGCTCAAGCGTTGTCCGCGTTGCGGACTGCGTGTGTCAGCGCTCGACAAGGACGTGGTGAACGCGCATACGCCAGGTGCCTGGGATGCGCACAATGCCGCTGCCCTCGCCGCATTACGTGAGCAGACCGCGACGCGAGTGCTCGATGAAATCGCGCGCCTCACTGCGCTGAACGAAGCGCGTCTGCTCGACATCGGTTGCGGGCCGGCCTGGTTTCTCACAGCCGCGCGCGCGCGCTGCGCGAGCGTCGCGGGCCTGGAGCCCGATGAGGCCACCGCCGCGCAGGCGCGCGCGCGCGGACTTGCCGTGACCAGCGGCTGCTTTCCCGACCATGCCCCAGAAGGTCCCTTCGATGTCGTGAGCTTCAACGATGTGTTCGAACATCTGCCCGCGCCCGATACCGCCGCCGCGCGCCTCGTGCCCTTGTTGAGCGAGAAGGGACTGGTAGTAATCACTGCGCCGTCGCGTCGAGGCATCTTTTATCGTGTCGCCGAACTGCTGGCGCGTTGCAGCCTCAAGGCGCCGCTGGAGCGCATGTGGCAGCGCGGTTTTGTCAGCCCACACCTCTATTACTACGAACCCGCAACGCTCGATGCCCTGTTCGCCCGCCATGGTCTTCGCTGTGTGCGCGGCTTCGAGTTGCCGAGTGTGTCGCGAGCGGGACTATGGGCACGCATTGTCGCCGGACGACGTATGCCGATGGTGATCGCCGCCTTGATCTATTGCGGCTGCCTGTTGGTACTGCCAGTTCTGCACCGGCTGCCGGCCGATATCGTGGTGAGAGTCTACGCGCGCGCGCAGAGTAGGTGAGAGTCTCACCGTCGAGCGGAGCAACCACGACTTCGCTGTCGCGCGTCTTAAGTTTTCTCGAACACCGCAATGCCTGGCTGGCCGCTGCATTCGGCACCATAGTGATGGTGGTGTTCTTCGTGCTGACCTTGGATGGCGCGACCTTGCGCGCTGCCTGGCAATCTATCTCGCTGCGTCTGTTCCTTGTCACCGCCACGCTGATCAGCATCATGGGTCTGCTCGATGGCCTATGGCTGACCATCATTACGCGCGGTAGCGCCCGGCGGCGCGATGCTTATCGGGTGGTGGCCTGGCACATGCTGTTGTCTTCGATACTGCCGGCGCGACTCGGCGACCTGGCCTGGATGTACTTCGTGCACACCTGGTTGAAACAGCCGGCCGCGCGCGCAGTGTTCGTCACTTTTTACCATCGCCTGCAAGATTTCATCGTCGTCAGTTTGATGTTGATGTTGTCGCTGGTCGTGGCCCACAGCAGCCTGGCGGGCGCCATGGTGGCAGTGGCGGCCGTGGTCTTGTTCGCACTGATGGCGCTGGTGTGTGTCGGCATCGGTCGACTGTTAGGCCTGCTGGCCGCGCTATTGCTCAGGTTGCATCGGCGTCTTCATCGTCGTTGGCTGCGTCTGGCGCTGGAACACGTGTTGCGCATACGCGTCTGGTATCGACACCGATTACAGCGCGATCAGGTGGTGCTGTCTTTCCTCGTCATCGTATTGCGTTGGGTCGCCATCCTCGCCGCGCTGACCTTGATCATCGACACGCTGGCGCCGCATATCGCCAACCGCGACAGCTTTTTTCTCGCTAATACTTACGTCTATTTCGGCATCGTGCCTTTACAATCGGTGGGTGGTTTCGGCAGCGGCGAAGCGGGATTGGCCTGGATGCTGACCTACTACGGTGTGCCGCTGGCCAAGGCCAGTGCAGTGGGTTTGTTATTGCGCTTGCTGATCAATCTCGTGCATCTGGCGTTATGGGCGCTGGTCCTCAGTGTGCTGTGGTTGAGCGCTTGCGGTCGGCGCGGCGATGCCTGAATCGCTATCCGATAGATCGCCAAAAAGTTTCTGCAGGGGCGTGGTCGGTACGTTCTGTACATCGTAGTTGATGGCTGACAACAACATCTGTACGCCGACGATGATCGGCAGCGCCGCCACCATCACCGTACCGGCCGAGGCATAGGGCGCGCCGTGAAACGCTCGCAGCCAGTGCACGCCGCCGAACACCACGCCGAACAATAGTGCGGCCAGGCCGAGCGGCGCTTCGATGGAGGCCAGATTGAAGTCGCGCAGGTAGTAGCTGTAGAGGATGCGCTTGGCGAAGTTACGCAGGTGCTTCATCGCAAAATGAGTGATGACGCGGTGGATGCGTAGGCTGCTCGGCTCGTCGCCATATACCGCCTCCATCGGGATGTCGCGCACCACGGCGCGGGCGATGTTCAAGCGGCACAACATGTCGGACTCGAAGAAATAACCCGGGTCGATGTCGTCCAGTGGCAGCCGCCGCAGTGCTGCGCTGTGGATCGCCGTATAGCCGTTATTCGGATCGAAGATCTGCCAATAGCCCGACGACAGTTTGGTCAGTAAAGACAGTACGGCATTGCCGAATAGTCGTATCGGCGGCATGGCGCCGACGCTCGCCGGGCGATGAAAGCGATTGCCCTTGCAGTAGTCCGCTTCGCCCGCCAGTAACAGCCGCACGAAGCGCGGAATAAGGGCGGGATTCATCTGGCCGTCACCGTCGATCTTGACCACTATCTGCATGTCGTCGGCGAGCGCGGCGCGATAGCCGGTGAGGGTCGCTGCACCGACACCACCGTTGCGCGTATGACGCACTACCACCACGCGCGGGTCGTGGCAGTGGGCGGTGATATGATCGCCCGAGGCCTGCGGACAGGCGTCGTCGACGCAATAAATCTTGTTGACCATGGCCGGTATCGCCGCGAGCACCGCCAGCACTTGTTCGGCGACCCGAT
>JANMJF010000590.1:0-5524 GCA_031371245.1 Pseudomonadota bacterium
GATTTCCTAGCCCAGTTCGGCGGCGAAGTCTTCGACTCGCGATTGCAGTCGATCGTTCTGAAAGGTGAATGCGAGTTCGGCGCCTTCACGATGCATGGCCTTGGCCACACCCCACGCAATCGATTTGTTGCTCGCGACGCCGACGATGAGGGCGCGTTTACCTTGCAGAATTCCCATGGTCTGACTACCTTGCTGGCTGGCTGTCGTGTGCCCCGCGCGGGGCTCGCAAAGTGTACAGTGTCCCGACCGAGTTTATAATCCCGCAGCGCATTCGAGCACGCGACCATGCGATTCCCGCCATCAGCCGCGTTCGTTTTAGTCTGTCTCGCGCTGTTGGCTGCGAGCATCGCCGGCTGTGGCAAGCAACCGTGGAATGATCCCTATGTTGCCGATGACGCGGGGCGCGCGGTTTTCTATGGCGCCTTTGCCGAACGCCCCAAGCACCTCGACCCGGCATCCTCCTATAGCGAAAGCGAGGCGCAATTTACCGGCCAGATCTACGAGCCGGTGCTGCAATATCATTTTCTGAAGCGGCCCTATCAGCTCGTGCCCTTGACGGCGACAGCCTTGCCTGAAGCTCGCTACTACGACAAATACGGCGAGCCGCTGCCGCCCGATGTGCCGGCCGAAGCGGTTGCGGAAACGGTCTATCGCATCACGCTGAAACGCGGCATCCGCTATCAGCCGCACCCGGCGTTCGCGCAGCGCGCGGACGGCAGCTACCGGTATCACGATCTGCGCGCCATCGACGTAGCCGCCCATGCCACGCTCGCAGACTTCGCCGAGCGCGGCACCCGCGAGCTGATCGCTGATGACTACGTCTACGAAATCAAGCGGCTCGCGCATCCTCACCTGCAATCGCCGGTGGCGGGTTTGATGGGGAAATACATCAAGGGGCTGACGGCACTGGGTGAAGAGTTGCGTAAGAACGAAGCCGACAATCGCGGCTTCGTCGATCTGCGTAAATACGAATTAGAAGGTGCGCGGGTCATCGATCGTTATACCTTCGAAATCCGTATCACGCAGAAGTATCCGCAGTTTCGTTATTGGCTGGCGATGCCTTTTTTTGCGCCGGTGCCGTGGGAGGCCGATCGCTTCTATGGCCAGCCGGGCATGAAGGAACGCAATTTTACGCTGGACTGGTTCCCAGTCGGTACCGGCCCCTACATGCTGACCGAGAATAATCCCAACCGTCGCATGGTGCTGGAGCGCAATCCGAATTTTCGCGGCGAGCCCTATCCTGAGCGCGGCGCGCCGGGCGATACGGTGGCCGGTCTGTTGCGCATGGCGGGTAAGACCATGCCCTTCATTGATGTCACTTATTACAGTCTGGAGAAGGAAGAGATTCCGCAGTGGAGCAAATTTCTGCAGGGTTACTTCGACGTGGCCGAGGTGTTGACCGACAGTTTCGACCAGGCTATTCAATTCGGCGTCAAGGGCGAGGCAGAGCTTACACCGAGCATGCGTGAGAAAGGAGTCAGGCTCGTTACGGCGGTAGAGCAGGCCACTGTCTACATGGGCTTTAACATGGCTGACGCGGTGGTTGGCGGCGATTCAGAGCGTGCTCGGCTGCTGCGCCGGGCCATTTCGATTGCGGTTGATGTCGAGGAAATGATTTCGATTTTCCGCAACGGCCGCGGTGTGCCCGCCAATGGTCCGATTCCACCAGAGATCTTCGGCTATCGGGCGGGTCAGCCAGGTATCAATCCCTATGTCTACGAATGGCGCTCAGGTCACGCTGCACGGCGTAGCCTCGATGAGGCCCGTGCGCTGTTACGCGAGGCCGGCTATCCCGACGGACGCGACGCTGTCACCGGCCAACCCCTGACGCTGTATTACGAGGCGATTAGTGGCCTGCCCAGCGGCAAGGCACAACTCAACTGGTATCGTAAACAGTTCGAGAAGCTCGGTATCCAGCTCGTCATCCGTGTCACCGACTACAACCGCTTTCAGGAGAAAGTTCGGCAAGGCACCGCCCAGATCTTCAGCTGGGGTTGGAACGCCGACTATCCCGATCCTGAGAATTTTCTGTTCCTGCTCTACGGCCCGAACGGCAAGACTAAGTTCGGCGGTGAGAACGCGGCCAACTACCACAACGAGGAATTCGACCGGCTCTATGTACGCATGCGTGCGCTACCGAATGGCGCTGAGCGTCAGCAGTTGATCGACCGCATGGTCGATATCGTGCGCAGCGATGGGCCATGGCTGTGGGGCTTCCATCCGGTGGCCTACGCCCTCAACCACGTCTGGTATGGCAATTCGAAACCGAATTTGATGGCGCGTAACACTCTCAAGTACAAGACCGTCGATACCGCGCTACGGGCGCGCTTGCAGCGCGAATGGAATCTGCCGCAGCTATGGCCGGTGCTGGTCGTCGTCGGTGTGCTGTTGTTGAGCGCGATCCCGGCATGGCGCAGCTATCGCGCGCGGCAACGCGCCCAGGCCCGATGATCGCCTACCTCGCACGGCGCGTGCTCTACGCGTTGCCGATTCTGCTCGGCGTCAACCTCATCACTTTTGTGTTGTTCTTCGTGGTCAATTCGCCGGACGACATGGCGCGCCTACATCTGGGCAGCAAGCATGTCACCAACGCGGCGGTCTTGAACTGGAAGGTCGAGCGCGGTTACGACAAGCCGCTGCTGTGGAACACTGCCCAGGTGGGTGCGGCACAGCTCACCGATACGCTCTTTTTTCGGAATACCGTCAAACTGTTTCTGTTCCAATTCGGTCAGTCTGACAGCGGTCGTGACATCGGTTACGACATCTCGCAGCGCATGGGCCCGAGCCTGGCCGTGACCTTGCCGGTGTTCGTACTCGAACTCCTGCTCACCATCACGCTCGCGCTTGTCATCGCGGTATTGCGCGGCACCTACTTCGACACCTGGGCGGTGGTGGCGTGTGTGGCCATGATGTCGGTCTCAAGCTTGTTCTATATCATCGGCGGCCAGTTTCTGTTCGGCAAAGTACTGCGTCTCGTACCGATCTCCGGTTTCGACGGCGGTATGGCGGCCGTCAAGTTCATCATTCTGCCGGTGGTAGTCAGTGTCATTGCCGCGCTCGGCTATGGCACGCGCTGGTATCGCACCCTGTTCCTTGAGGAGATCAATCGCGACTATGTGCGTACCGCACGGGCCAAGGGCCTCGCCGAACGCACGGTGTTGTTCCGGCATGTATTACGCAACGCCATGATTCCGATCCTGACCGGGATAGTGGTGATCCTGCCAACGCTATTTATCGGCAATCTGATTATCGAGGCTTTTTTCGGCATACCGGGGCTCGGCAGTTACACCATCGAGGCCATTCAGAGTCAGGATTTCGCCATCGTGCGCGCGATGGTGTTCCTGGGCTCGCTGCTCTACATCGTGGGTCTGATGCTGACCGACATCTCCTACACCTTGGTCGACCCGCGCGTGCGTCTGCAATAAGCACCATGCATCCCGTCCTGCTGACGACCGATGCGCTGTTCTTCGTGCTGTTAGGCGCGGCGTTGTTTTACGTCCTGCACGCGCGGCGCCACGAACATCTGCGCGCACCGTGGCGACAAGTCGCCCGCCAGCCGCTCGGTATGGCGGCGGCGATGGTGCTGTGTGCCTATTTGCTGATTGCGATCCTCGACTCCATGCATTTCCGCGCAGCGCTGCCGGCGAGCGCAGAGAGCGGGGCTACCTATAGCCGCGATCTGACCAGCGTGTTTGACGTGCTGGTGGCGCCGCTGCGTGTCAATGTCGAACGGACCTATTCGGCGCCGTTTGCCGCCGAGGCCTATGCCAAAGAGATTGTCGAGCTCGCCGACGGTTCCAATGGACGCGCCTATCCACGTCTTGAACACGGTGGCGCGCACCTGCGCGACCCCGCCAGCGAACGCGGTCCGGATATCGCAGCACGTTTGATAGGCGGCATTGCGCTTGGCAGCGCGCTGGCCGTCATCATCGGCGCGGCGGTGGTAACCGTCTGTGCGCGGCGCCGACGTACGCCCTGGAACGCGACCGCGCTTGGGCTGCTGCGCGGTGAAGGCGTGGTGCCGTGGCGGGTCATCTTCGGCACCGTCGCGCTGCTCGCGCTGCTGCTCGGCTGCAGCATCGAGCTGGCGCCCTATTACCACTTGTTCGGCACAGATCAGGTTGGCAACGACGTGTTCTACCAAGCCTTGAAGAGCATTCGTACCGGGCTTCTTATCGGCACGCTTACGACCCTCGTCATGCTGCCCTTCGCAGTTGCGTTGGGGCTTGCGGCGGGTTATTTCGGCGGCTGGGTTGACGATGTCATTCAATATCTCTACACCACGCTCTCGTCGATTCCTGGCGTACTGCTGGTGGCAGCCGCGGCGCTGATGCTGGAGGTTTACATGTCGCGTCATGGCGACAGCTACGCCAGCCTCGCGGCACGCGCCGATCTGCGTCTGCTGGCTTTATGCCTGATCCTGGGCGTGACCGCCTGGACCGGGTTATGTCGCTACCTGCGCGGCGAAGCACTCAAACTGCGCGCGGTAGATTTCATCGAGGCGGCGCGCGCGTTCGGCGTGTCCGACGCCAAGATTCTGGCGCGCCACATCCTGCCCAACATCATGCACATCGTGATGATATCCATCGCGCTGGACTTCAGCGGCCTGGTGTTGGCCGAAGCGGTGCTGACCTATATCGACATTGGTGTCGACCCGAGCATGGAATCGTGGGGCAATATGATCAACGGCGCGCGCTTGGAGCTGGCGCGCGAACCGGTGGTGTGGTGGTCGCTAAGCGCCGCCTTCGTGCTGATGTTCGTGCTGGTCTTGGCGGCGAATATTTTTGCCGATGCGGTGCGCGATGCCTTCGACCCGCGCTTGCGCGACATGCAATGAATATCATCACGGCCCTCGATATCAATTTCGGTGAACGCGGCCGGGGTCATGTCGCGTGCGCGCAAGGCTGTCCGGAGTCCTGAATACCATGGCACCCACCTTGCTCGAAGTCGAAGATCTGGCCGTACAGTTCGGCGCGCACAGCGCATTGGTACGAGCGGTCGATGGCCTCAGCTTCACAGTCGCGGCCGGCGAGACCGTGGTGCTGGTCGGTGAATCGGGCAGTGGCAAGTCGATGGCGGCGCTCGCCGTCATGCGTCTGTTGCCATCCACCGCGCGCATCACCAGCGGCGCGGTGCGGCTCGATGGCGAGGACTTGTTCAAGCTGCCCGAGTATCGCATGCGCGATGTGCGCGGTGCTGCGATGGGCATGATCTTCCAGGAACCGCAGTCGTCGCTGAACCCTGTGATGAGCATAGGCGCGCAGATCGGCGAGACCCTGGTGCGTCATCGTGGGCTCAGGGGTGCGGCATTGCGTGCGCGCATCATCGCGTTGCTGGAGGCGGTCGGGATCGGCGCGGCCGCTTTGCGTGTCGAGCAATATCCCCATCAATTTTCGGGCGGCATGAAGCAGCGCGTGATGATAGCCATGGCGCTCGCGGCCGACCCACGACTGTTGATTGCCGACGAACCGACCACCGCCCTCGACGTGACAATTCAGGCCCAAGTGCTGGCCTTGATCAAGGC
>JANMJF010000607.1:0-6039 GCA_031371245.1 Pseudomonadota bacterium
CGCGGTGGCATCCCCGGCCAAGCAGGTGCTGGTGCTGGCCGGCGCCGGCAGCGGCAAGACCCGTGTGCTGGTGCATCGTATCGCCTGGTATCTCGAAACCGGTCAGGCCTCGCCGCTCGGCATCCTGGCGGTGACCTTCACCAACAAGGCCGCGGCGGAGATGCGCGGGCGCATCGAAGCCCTCACCGGTCGCCCCATCGGCGGCATGTGGGTTGGCACTTTCCACAACATCGCCCACCGCGTGTTGCGTGCCCATGCTCGCGACGCTGGCCTGCCGGACAATTTCCAGATCATCGATTCCGACGATCAACTGCGGGTGGTGAAGCGCGTCATCCGTGGTCTCAATCTCGACGACAACGAATGGCCAGCCAAGGAAGCGCAGTGGTTCATCAACGCGCGCAAGGACGACGGCCAAAGACCGCAACACATCGACGACTATGGTGACGGCGCGCTGCATACCATGGTCGACATCTATCGCGCCTATGAAGAAGCCTGCGCCCGTGCAGGCCTGGTCGACTTCGCCGAAATGCTGTTGCGCGCCCACGAACTGTGGATGTCCCATGCTGGTCTGCTGCGCCATTACCGCGATCGCTTCTGGCATGTGCTGGTGGACGAATTCCAGGACACCAATGCCATCCAGTACGCGTGGCTGAAGAACCTGGTGGGCGACGACGGCAATATCTTCGTGGTGGGCGACGACGACCAGTCGATCTACAGCTGGCGTGGCGCGCGGGTCGAGAACATGCAGCAGTTCCGCAGGGATTTTCCCCACAACCAACTCGTGCGCCTGGAGCAGAACTATCGCTCGACGGCCAATATCCTCTCCGCCGCCAACACGCTGATTGCCAATAATCCCTCGCGGCTCGGCAAGGAATTGTGGACCGACGGCGCGCAGGGCGAGCCGATCACCCTCTATGCGGCCTATAACGATCTGGACGAGGCGCGCTTCTGCGTTGATCGCATCCGCCTGTGGCACGACCACGGTGGCCGCCTCACCGAATGCGCCATGCTCTATCGCACTAGCGCCCAGTCACGCGTATTGGAAGACGCCTTGCGCCAGGCTGACCTGCCCTATCGTGTCTATGGTGGCTTCCGCTTCTACGAACGCGCCGAGATCAAAGACGCACTCGGCTATGTACGCCTCGCCACCTCGCGCGGTGACGATGCGGCTTTCGAACGTATCGTTAACGTGCCGCCGCGCGGTATCGGCCAGCGCTCTATCGACGAATTACGCGAGCTCGCCAAGCGCGAACGCATCACGCTGTGGGACGCGACGCGGCGCCTGACCGACACCAAGGAATTATCGGCGCGCTCGCTCGGTGCCTTGCAGCGCTTTCTAGACCTGATCGATCGCCTGAGCGTGGCGGTCAACGAATTGCCACTGCCGGAACTGCTCGAACATGCCATCGCCCATTCGGGCCTCATCGAGCACTACAAAAAGGAGAAAGGCGAGCGCGGCCTGGACCGCATCGAGAACCTGGAGGAACTGGTCACCGCCGCGCGCGATTTCAAGCCCGCCATCGACGACGAAGAGATCCCCATTCTGGCCGCCTTTCTGACCCATGCCGCACTTGAATCGGGGGATGGTCAGGCCGAGGCCTATAGCGATTGTGTGCAACTCATGACCTTGCATTCGGCCAAGGGCCTGGAGTTCCCGCAGGTCTTCCTGGTCGGTGTCGAAGAAGGGCTCTTCCCCCATCAGCGTTCGGCGTCTGATCCTGTGCAGCTCGAAGAAGAGCGACGCCTGTGTTACGTCGGCATCACGCGCGCGATGAAGAAGCTCACCATCACCTATGCCGAGTCACGGCGCCTGCACGGTGCTGATTATTATCCGCAGCCTTCGCGTTTCATTCGCGAACTGCCGCGCGAAGTGATGGAGGAAGTGCGCCTCGGTGGGCGGGTCAGCGCCGGGCGCACGGGCCTGTCCGGCGGTGCCGGCATGGTCTGCGAAAACACCGCCAATGCCTTTGGTCTGCGTCTCGGCCAACGCGTGCGTCATCGCATTTTCGGCGAGGGTGTGGTGCTGCACATGGAAGGCCAAGGCGAGCACTCGCGGGTACAGGTCAACTTCGAGGCCGAGGGCATGAAGTGGCTGGTAGCCGCTTACGCGGGTTTGGAAGCGACCGGCTGAGGGTATCCGCTTACTTCGCGGCCTCGACCATGTAGTTGACGGCGGCCTTGATGTCTTCGTCGGCGATGTCCGGGCGCCCGCCTTTGGGCGGCATCATGCCGGCGTTGCCCATATAGCCATTGATAGCGCTGCCGTGCAGGACTTCGAGACCCTTCTCGATGTGCGGTGCCCAGGCGGTTTTGTCGCCGAACTTCGGCGCGCCGGCCGCGCCCGGGGTATGGCAGACAAAGCACACCGCGTCATAGATGGCCTTGCCCTTGCCGCTGTCGGCCACGGCTGGCGCTGCTGCGGCTCCGGCCGCGTCGGCAGCCGGCGCTGCAACGGGCGCAGCTGCAACAGGTTCGGCGCTGGCGGCCGCAGCCGGCGCAGCGGCGCTCTCGTTCTTGCCGCCCACGGCGGCCACCATGTAATCGATCGCAGCGCCGACCTCGGCATCGGTCAAAGTCGGGTTACCGCCCCGCGCCGGCATCATGCCGGCCTGGCCGGTATAACCACTCAAGGCATGCTGTACCAAGGTCTCACGACCTTGCGCAATGCGGGTTTCCCAGGCCGCCACGTCACCGAACTTCGGCGCGCCAGCGATACCTTGGGCATGGCAGGCGAAGCAGACCTTGCTGTAAGTCGCCTTACCCGGATCGCTGCTGTCAGCCGCAGAGGGCGCGGTGGCTGTCGCGCTCGCCACTTCGGCGCCGGTCTTGGCACCTTCGACGCTGATCGCCGCCGAGCCGGTATTGAGCGCACCCACTGGCGCGACAGTGGCAGCCGCAGCGGCGCGCGGCCCATAGGTGTTCTGCGCACCGTCATTGATGACTTTGGCCAACACGAAGGCCGACAGCCCGATTACCAGCAAGCCCAGCAGCACCAGGGAGAAATTTTTAACGAATACCGAGTCGTCGTGTTGTGCGCTCATTTTGCTCTCTCGAAGGACCAGGGAAGAACCACTAGCGTGCTTGGGCCGCGCAATCTTGGCTGGCGCGGGCCGCCGGCATTATAGCCAAATCGCACTCTTTCACTAGGGATAGTCGGGGTTTTAACGGCTGTAGGCAGCGCGTGGCAGTGGTCGGGGTCGATGGCTAGGTGGCGACCAAAGGCTGAATAACTTTTCCGCAGCTGCTCGAGCAGTTGTGGCATCACCTGACCGCCAAGACGCAGGTGAATTCCCGCTATAATCCTTTTCCAAATTGCGCCCGTAGCTCAGCTGGATAGAGTGCTGCCCTCCGAAGGCAGAGGTCACAGGTTCGAATCCTGTCGGGCGCGCCACTAAAGGGGAGTTCGCCATGCATGACTTGATCATTCGTAATGCCAGGATAGTCGACGGCACGGGTGCACCGGCCTTCATGGGCGAAGTGGCGGTAGCCGACGGCAAGATAGTCGCGGTGGCACGGGCCGGCGAGGCGAGCATCGCAGGCGCTGCCCGGCGCTGCATCGATGCGGCAGGACATTTGCTGACACCAGGCTTCGTCGATATCCACACCCACTATGACGGCCAGGTGTGCTGGGACAAACAACTCACTCCGAGCTGCTGGCATGGCGTAACGACAATAGTGATGGGCAATTGCGGCGTGGGCTTCGCGCCTGTCCATCCGGGCACCGAGACCGAGTTGGTCGAGATCATGGAGTCGGTGGAAGATATTCCCGGCACCGCCCTGCACGAAGGCATTCCCTGGGGGTGGGAAAGTTTTGCGGAATATCTGCGAGCCATCGATACGCATTACACCATGGACGTCGGTGCGCAGGTGCCACACGTTGCCGTGCGCCACTATGTGATGGGCGCGCGCTGTTACGAAGACGCAACGACCGCCGACATTGCCCAGATGGCCGCCATCACCAAGCAGGCCATGCGCGATGGCGCGCTGGGTTTCTCCACGTCGCGCTTCTATGGCCACTTCGACAAGCACGGCGAACTGGTGCCCGGCACCTATGCCGATGGCGAAGAGCTGAAGGCGATCGGTAACGCCCTGGCCGAAGTCGGTCACGGTAGCATCGAGATCATTTCCGATCGCATCGGTGAGCCCGCAGAGCAGGCCTGGATCGAATGGATAGCACGGCGCACCGGCCGGCCGGTCACCATACTCGTGACCTCCAATCTCGGCGCCGAGGTGTGGGACATGGCCGCTAAGCTGAACGCCCAAGGCCTGCAGATCCGTCCGCAGGTGGGCGCGCGGCCGGCTTCGATCCTGATGAGTCTGGAAGGCACGGTCAACCCGATGCGGCAATTCCCTGCCTACCAGGACATCCGCGCGCTGCCGCTCGAAGAACAACGGCGCCATCTGCGCGAGCCGGCTTTTCGCGCCAGGATTCTGGCCGATACGGCCAAGGTGCCGCGCGATGCGACCACCGCCAATATGATCTCAACCTGGGACAAGATGTTCATTTTGCCGACCGATCTCAGCTACGAACCGAGCCACGCCGAATCCGTGGCCGGCATCGCGGCGGCGCAGGGCATTCACATACGTGAAGCTTTGATGGACATCATGGCGGCCGGTCGCCCGCTGCTGTATCTGATCGGTGATTACTCAGGCAGTCTCGAGAAGCAGCACACCGGCATCGCCAATCCCCATTCGGTGTTCGGTCTATCCGATGGCGGCGCCCATTGCGGTGTGCTGTGCGACGCCAGCATGCCGACCTATATGATGGCTTATATGAGTCGTGATCGAACGCGCGGGCCGATTTTCCCGCTTGAGTTCACCGTGCATAAGATGACGCGCGATACGGCGCTGGTGTACGGGCTGAACGATCGCGGTGTGATCGCGCCGGGCTTTCGCGCCGATCTGAACATCATCGATTTCGACCAGCTCGCACTCGAAGATCCTGAAATGGTCTACGACTTGCCGGCTGGCGGAAAGCGCTTGATCCAGAAGGCGCGCGGTTATGTCGCGACCATCTGCAAGGGTGAGGTCACTTACGAGCACGGTGTGCATACGGGCGCGATGCCGGGGCGTTTGCTGCGGGGCTGAGGCAGAGGCGCTGCTAGCAATGTGCGAATGAATTCGCACCTACGCGAGCCGTGGATTTAAACGTCGGTTTGTAGGTACGAATACATTATTCGTCCTACGAGCGCTTGCTACCCCAGCTGTCCCAATGCACGAACTGCTCGGTTGGCAGGCGTGTAGCCGGCTTGAAATCGGAGCCAGTGAAATAGGCCACCGGGAACAACGCCGCTTGGGTGACGGACGCTGGAATGCCGAGGATCTTGGCTACTTCCTGTTCATACATGATATGCAGCGTAGTCCACGCCGTGCCCAGACCGCGCGAGCGCAGCGCCAGCATGAATGACCAGGCGGCCGGCAGGATGGAGCCATAGACGCCGGCTTGTTCCAGCACACTGGCTTTCTCGATGCGCCCGTCGATGCAGGCGATGACCAGCGCCGGTGCTTCGTGCATGTGCTCGGCGAGGTAGTCCGCTGAACTCAGCACACGATTCAACTGCTTCGCACGCAGATCGTCGGCATCACCGTCATAGCGCGCCCGCATCGCGGGGTCGCTGCTATAGAGCTTGAAGGCTTTTTTGTAGAGCTCGGCCACCGCTTTGCGCTTGGTGGCGTCGGTCACCACCATGAAAGCCCAGCCCTGGGCGTTGCCGCCAGTCGGGGCCTGCAGCGCGAGTTCGATGCATTTGGTAATGACGCTGGCTTCGACCGGCCGCGTGAAGTCCAGACGTTTGCGTACCGAACGGGTGGTGGTCAACAGATGATCAACGGTGGTGAGATCCATGAAGGCTCCTTACTTAGGCGTGAGCGACGTGAGGGTAGTGGGTCTGCGCGCGTGGCGCGGCTGGGAGTGTGCGCGGCGAAGCATACGCGTTACCTTCTGCCGCCTTCAAGGCTTGCGCGGCTTGGCGCGATGGGTGGCGGTGGCGGTCCACGGATCGTCCGGCCACGGATGTTTGGGATAACGGCCCTTCATTT
>JANMJF010000170.1:0-7116 GCA_031371245.1 Pseudomonadota bacterium
CACCGTGCCGCAACGGGATCCGTTTCCGGTCGATTTTTTTCGCGGCATCACCTTCGCACTGTTGACCGCCCTGCTGGCGGTATTCAGCGTGCTGATGACCTTGCGCCTGGGCATCGACTACCCGCTCGCGCTGGTCGCCACCTTGATGGCACTCGGTGTGTTCCTGTTTTTCCTGGCGTGGATCACCACACCGGGCGCCGGCAGCTTCGGTCTGCTCGCGGTGTGGGAAAAATCGGTACTCAACATCGGCACGCGCTTCGAGGCCTGGCTCGCGAATGTCTCCAATCTCGCCAGCCAGCAGCCCGAGGCCGACGATTTTCTCGACGACGCGGTCGCGCAGTTGGTGGATATTCCGTGGATTGCGGGCGCGGCCTGGGCCAGCGCGACCAGCACCGGCATGCATGGCAAACGCTCGCCCCACGAACTGCCGTTGGAGACCGAAGCCTTATCGGTCACGCTCTATACCGAACGCAGTGTGAGTTCCGCCTTGCTCATCCATTGCCGCTTGCTGATCCAGGTGCTGGGTCATTTCTACGTGGCGAAATTGCGCGAGAACGAACAAGCCAGCGCCGCCCATCTGCGCGCCGTGCACGAGACTGGCGCGCGTGTCACCCACGACATCAAGAATCTGCTGCAGTCGCTCCACGCTCTCGCTGCCGCCTTACAGTCAGCCCACGGCGCACAGCAAGAGCAACGCGGCTTTGAACTGCTCAAACGCCGCCTGCCGGACATCGCGCAGCGTCTCACCGGCGCGCTGGAGAAATTGCAACATCCGCAGATCCAGGCGCCGACCATGGTGGCAGCCGATCAGTGGTGGCAGCAACTTGCCGCACGACTTGGCGATGGCGACATCCATCTTGTCGCCGAACTCGACGACCCACACACGCTGTTGCCGGCCGAATGTTTCGACAGCATCGTCGACAATCTCATCGACAATGCACGGCACAAGGTCGCGGCCGGCGCGGCGCGCCACATCACCCTCAAGCTCACCCTGCGTAACGGCCGACCCTGCTGTCTTGTGCACGACGACGGCGTGGCGATCGACACTGCCATCGTCCAGCAGCTGTTCCGACGGCCCCTGCCATCGCGCACCGGCCTTGGCATTGGCCTGTATCAGGCCGCCGAACTTGCGCGCCGCACCGGCTGCGAACTGCGTCTGGCCGACAATCGCGACGGCCGGGTGTGTTTCGAATTGGAGGCTGGCGTGGCGCACGCTTGAGATGACGATGCGCCGCTCAAGGTAGCTGCCCGGCCGATACCATGCGAGCGTTCAACAGGGCGCGAGAAATCGGCATCACCAAGTCATCGAACTCACACAACGGCGAGCTCTCGTCAGGGTTATCCGCGCAGCCTTGCTGCGCGCTGGTGTAGCCACGGGAGATAAAAACCGCGTCGCCATTGGCGTTTTCAGCCTCGTCGACGTTGGCGGTCGGCACCAACCCACGCGGCGTGCCATCAGCGCCCATCGCGCCATAGCCATTGCGACCGTGGGAGATCAGCACTGCCGCAACGTTATCGGCGGTCGCGGCCGGGAACGCAAACTTGCTCTCGGTGCTGCCAGCGGTCGCGGCATTGTCACCGCGTGTGGCAATGGTGATATTACCCTGGGAGCAGAGGTCGAATTCCGCGCTGCTGTTACCGTCGCAAGCGCTGTTCTGCGCCGGCCAGGTGAACTGCTTTTCGCGCACGCGGTAGGTCAGGCGATTGCCCCAGGCGTCGGCCGGCGCGACACCGAGTTCAGCCCACGGCAGGTAGCCCGTTTCCTGCTTGCAGGCGCCGCCGCTGGCGACGGTAAAGGGCGGATTGGCCATGCCGTCGCCATCGCTATCAGGACAGGGCAGCCGCCGCTGGGTCAGGGCGAAACCGTACAAGGCCTCGCTGGCCTGGCTCATGTAGTCCAGGGTCTTATGTCGATCGCGCGCTTCGAGTTGCACCTGCACCGGCCCGATCAGGCCCGCCGTCAGCATGCCGATGATAAAGATCACGATCGCCATTTCGAGCAAGGTGAAGCCGCGCGCAGCGGCGTGCCGCAAGACGCGGCCGCGCTCAGGGCGCCAGTTCGAGGATCTGATCATTGAAGCTGCTCGATGGGTCACGGCGTTCGAAGAGAGTCTTCGGCTCAGGCATGGGGTTGATGCCTTCGAGATAGTCACGCAGATCGCTCGATGGCCGCGTCTGGGCTGGCGTGGCGGGCGAGGTGATAGCCGGCAGGGGCGGCCCGGCCGACACCACTATGCCGCGCACACCGGTGATGATCTTGGCCACGCTCTCGCCGGGTCGCAACACACGCAGGGTCAGACAGGCCGCGACAGTCCGACAGACCAGCCCGCTATAGCCCGGCGCCTGACTGGCGGCGTACTGCACCAAGGTCGATTGTTGCCAATCATCGGCCAGGAACCAGCGCGGTAAGGCGCCCGGTGAGAGGTGCCGATCGGCAGGATCGCCTTTGCTTGGCACTTCCAGATCGAACGGTACGTTCAAGAGCACCATGGAATCAGTCGGGCCAAGACTCGAAAAATTAAGTTCGCCTGTGCCGATAGCCTTGCCGTTTTCGAAATCGGTAATGGTGATGCTGCCGGTCGTGCCGGCCGTCCAGCTTCCGAAAGCACGAACCACGACGGTGCGGCGCGCCGTCGCACTTGGCGCGACGAGAGTGGTACTGCCGTGGAACTCGAATAGGTAGACGCGGCGCAAGCTGCGCCCCGAGGCCGTGAAATCGTAACTCGTGGTGCAACTCAGGTTAAGTCGGAACGGTGGGCTAGCTTTGGGATCGCGACTGAGGGTGCAGGCGCCCTGCATCCAAGGTGGGTTCGGCATGCCGAGCACCGGCCCGGAGAATGCCGTCGTAGTAAAGCCAGAGCCGGCGTTGGGCGGAACAAAGGCGAAATCCTGCGTGCAGCCGTTATTGCGTAGACAAGCGACCTCCGGGGGTTCGTCACCACTTGCCTTAAACGTGCCGGTACTGACGACTGACCAGACGGCGGCGAACTCGGCATTGAATGGCTTCCCCAGTTCGGTCAGTGGCACACGGGCGAGCGCGTCGACGCCATAGCCGACCACACCGGCAACGGTCGATGCGGTGCGCGGTGCGAGCCACGGCAGCCCATCGTCGCAATCGGGCGCGTCAGGTGCACAATCGGGATCGGCACCCGCCGCATTGTCGTCACCATCGGGATCGTGGTGATAGCTGACGAGCGCATTGGCGACTTCCTTGTTCACCACCTTTTCGACCTCACGCATGAGTTCAGCGCGGGTGATGGTCATGACGGTGTCGTTGGCGGCACCGCTAACGATGCGTGTGAAACGATTGTCACCGGCGCTGGTGTTCTCGCCTTCCAGCCAGGCCGCCGGCGTATAGGTGCTGCCATTGCTGCGGAGCTGGCCCGGCAGTTGCGCGCCCGGCGCGATGATCACTGCCACCACATCATCGTTCGCATCGACGGCCAGCGTGCCCGCGCTTGCGCTGTTCAAGGCCCCATCGGCCATGCTGCGATAGTTCTCGGCCACCGCTTACCACAGCGGCGCGCCGGTGCCGTCACGCAGGTCGGTCAGACCGAGGGTGCGGAACGGCAACAGACCGGTTTCTTCGTGATCCGCCGCGCGGCAGTCGGCGGTACTTTCGGCCACCCCCTGCGCACTGTTACCTGCCCGGTCGGGACAGGGCAGGCGGCCGGGGCCTTTGTTCGCCGCGTGCTCGCCATCGGCATAACCCACCGCATAACCGATCGAAGCGCGGCGGGCCTGAGCCAAAGCCTCAACCGTGTTGAGACGCTGCCCGGTCTCACGCGCGGTCTGGGTGTTCAAGGCGTGCAAAATAACGAAGGCCGAAGCGGTCACGGCCACCATCAAGACCAGGATCAGGGCCACACCGCCTTGGTGTCGCCGCTGCATATCATTCGTGGGTTCGCGGCCGCTGCTCATAGGCATCGGACACCTGGCGTGACCCGGAATCGAATGATTGACCGGGCTTGAGCGCAACTTGGCCGGCGCCATGGGCGAGCGGTACGCGGATACGTTGGCCATCGCGCGCCGGCGCCGACAATTTGCCGGGTGCCGTGTCGCGCCCATTGATCCATACCGTCGGCGCGCCGGCAGATCGGGCGACATAACCATTCACCGTGACGGTTTCGGCCGGGTCGTCCAACGCTGGCGGCCGCGCCGTGCGCGCGCCGTCATCTGGCTGCGACATCGGCGTGCCAGGCGCGCTTTTCAACCGCAGCCGCGCCGCATCGATGGCCGTGCGGTCGGCGGGACTCAAGAACAAACGTCCGAGTTCGCCCGCGCAGGCCAAGCCATGCATCAGCAGCAACACGATCAGGCAGAGGGTCCGCCTCACAGTGTCAACCCGCGTTCGCCACTGAGGTTGATAGTCCACCAGTCGAGCGTGCATTCGGCATTGAGGTTGGCGGCCTGACCGGCGAGATCGAGGTTCTCACCGCTGCGTTTCAATACGCAGCCTTTGATCGAATATTGGCCGAGTGCATAGCGATCGAGCGCGCGCAGCAGTTGCAGCAGATCCCCTTCATGCAGCAGGGCGAGGTTCAAGGTCATGGCACTGGTGTAGAGCTGGTAATCACCCAGCGCGATGCTGAAATCCGGCGTCGCCACGCGCTGCGCATCGAGCTTGTAGGCGAGCTGCGGCAGGCCGTTGGCATCGCCCGCGCGACGCAGGGTTTCGAGCCATGACAAACGCCGCTCGCGGCCCAACCGGCCGTCTTCGTACAGCCGCCGGAACTCGGGCAAAAACTGATAAATGATGCGTTCTTCGTCGTCGACCGCCAGATATTTGCGGCTCGCTTCGCGAAACTCGGCGTGGTTAGCCTGGTATTCGCGTTCCATGTTCTGGCGGAAATAGAAACTGGCACTGACCATACCCGCAGCTACGGCGAGCGACAGCACGAATACCACCAAGGTGCCGCGCAGGATCGACCAATCAACTCGACTGCTGGCCATCGCGCACTCCTAATACCACTCTGATCTTGAACGCCGGCACAACCCGCGCACCGGCCGCGGTCGCCGAGCCGCTGACACTGGCCTCGGGTCGCACGTCGAGCGGATATTGCAGCACTTTGACGCTCTTGACCCAGGCCTGGGCCTTGAGTTCGTCGGCCAGCCCGTCGACCACGGCGATGGCCTTGCGGAAATCGCCGTCAAAGGGCACCAGGTGTGCGCTCAATTCGGCGATCTGGTAGTACTCGCCATCGCTCGCGCGCGGCGCCATGCCATCGCCACTCTTGACCGCCACCGGCGCGACACTACGCTCGGCATCGGCGCTCGCCGTCCACTGCAGTTCGTCGAGGGTGACCTGCGGCGCACGATCCATGACCTCACCCAACATGGCCAACAGACGGGTGGGATCGGTTTTGTACTGGCGCAGGGTCGCCACCGCGTCAACGGCGGTCTTGATCTGTTCCGGCTCGACCGGTGTCGACGGCAACTTGGCACGCGCGAGTTCATAACGCTGGCCGTAGAAGCGCGCTTTTTGCGTCGCATCCAGCGCCTGCTGTTTGAAGTTCACGCCCTCAATGAAATTGATGCCACTCCAGCCGCCGCTGCCAAGGACCAGCAACAAGCTGGTGGTAGCAAGCGCGATGCGCAGGCGATGGAGGGTGTAGTACTGCGTCTCCTCGGCATGGGCATAATGGTTGGGCGGCACCTCGCTCGCGAGTAGACGGGCAAACACCACGTCGCTGAAATGCGCCCCACCGTTGCCACTCAACCCCACGCGTGCAGCCACTTGGTCAACATCGAGCAGGACAAATTTCTCGTTGTCGGAATCATGACAATGCTGCTCGAGTTCGGTCAGCAACTGGCCGTGACTGAGGATGTAGATGCTGAGCGGGCTGTCGCGCGAAATCAGCGCGAGGGAATTGAGATAACGCTTGAGCTTTTCGACCTCACCGAGCAGATAGCTGGCGAAGGGCACCGAGCCCAGCCGCGGCATATGGGCAAGACGGCTGATCTTGAGCTGACCGTCGCGAAAAAAAGTCTGCCGCAGGCCACTGGCCTGCTGCGCACTGATCAGCAACACGTTGGGTCCGACCACGCCGATGCGCTTCAACAGCCGTTCGCTCAGCACCGGCAAGGAGTAGATCCCCGTCACCGGCACCTTGTGTTCGAGTAGGGGCGCAAGCCATGGCGTCAGTACTTCGGGACGCGTGATGGCGGTCAACAGCACGCGGTCGTCTTTGCGTCCGTCGCTCTCGCGCCCTTGCGCTAGGGCGTGGTGATAGGTCGTGCCGCGAAACAGACGCGCATATTTGCGTGCCAGCACCGCACGGCGATCGCCGCCCCCGACGTGGGGCACGGTGTCCTGGCGATACTCTTCCTCGACCACGTCCACCAGCACGCACAGCGGCGCCTGGGCCAACTCCGTCAGACAGCGATTGAACAAGGCGTAGCCATTGTCGTCGCCGTTAAAAATATAGGCGTGGGCGAGCTGTTTACCGTCGAACAGATAAAGTATGGCCCGATCACCACCGATCAGGAGCACGCGCGGCGGCGGGCTGCTAAAAGTCGATCTGAGTGAAGAGATCATAGATCGGACCGAGTACGGCGGTAATGATCCAGAACAGTACCGCACCGAGGGCAGTAGTGACGATCGGCATGACCATGGTCTGTAGACGCTGCACCGATTCGGCTACGTCGCGGGTGTAGAAATAACTGACGCTGTCGAGCGCGTTTTCCAGCGCACCGGTGTTCTCGCCGACGCGCAGCATGCGCACCACCAGCGGCGGAAAGAGGCCGGTGGTAGCGAAACTGCGGCTGATGCCGCCGCCATCGGCGATCATGCGGCCGGCATCGCGAATGGCATGGGCAATGGCGCGATTGCCAGCGACGTTTTCCGCAGCGCGCACACAATCGAGCACGGTAATACCCGAGGAGTACATGATGGAGAACACATTGCATACGCGGGTCACGATCAACTTGCGCAACACCGGCCCGATCAAGGGCAAACGCAACCACAGTTCATCAACCCGTTCGGCCACCCGCGGATTGGTCTTGAAGGCGACGAATACGCCGGCAGCCGTCACCAGCGGCGTCAACAACACCAGATACCAGTAGTGGCTGAGAAAACTCGAGGTCGCGATCAGCGCACGGGTCTGCAGCGGCAAT
>JANMJF010000022.1:0-4955 GCA_031371245.1 Pseudomonadota bacterium
GATGCGACCCTGCTCGCGCCCATGCGCTTCTCAGAAGGCTATATGAAGGCCATCGACAATCGCACGACCCCCGGCACGGTGAATTCCAGTCTCTTGATCGCCGACTGCGCCTTCGGTCATGTCGGTGCCGGTGGCTCGCTGGGTTTCGCCGATCCCCAGTGCCGCATGAGTTTTGGCTACGCCATGAACCGCATGGGCACGGGCCTGCTACTCAACCCGCGCGGCCAGGCCTTGGTCGATGCTGCCTATGGCGCGCTTGGTTATCGTTGCAATGCCAGTGGTGTTTGGTGTCAGTAAGGATAGCGCCTGGCACTACGCTGGATCTCAGCGCCACGAGTCACTAGCATGGATGGCGGAAGAGCATCGTCTCCCGGTGGGGCGCCCGGACTTCAAATCCGGTGAGACGCACGCATGTGTGTCTGGCAGGTTCGACTCCTGCCTCTTTCGCCAAAAAATTTCTTCCAGCCTCGTTCTCAAGTTCCGCGCGCGCTCCCGCAGGTGAAGGGAGAGTCATGGCTAGTCCGTCTCTTGTGCGGGGTGTCGGCTAGCGGTCGCCATGGATTTCCAGGGCCTCGCGTAGAATCGATGCATGCATCATGCGCATGACTATCAATTTGCCGCCGCCGCCGCACTGACGACCGCGCTGGCCGAGGACATCGCGCGCGCCTTGCGCACGGCCATCGCCGCGCGCGGACAGGCAAGCCTGGTGGTCTCCGGTGGTCGTACCCCGGTGGCTTTGTTCAATCGGCTTTCGATACAAGACCTCGATTGGCGTCGCGTCACCATTACCTTGGCCGACGAGCGTTGGGTTGAACTCGACGCGACGAGCAGCAATGAACGACTGGTGCGTCGCGAACTATTGCGCAACAAGGCAGCGCACGCCCGCTTCGTCGGATTGAAATCCACCGCCGACTCGGTTGCCAGCGGCGCAACAAACGCGTGGCGCGGGCTGGCGCAGATCCCCCGACCCTTCGATTGGATCTTGTTGGGCATGGGCGACGATGGACATATGGCTTCGCTGTTCCCCGCATCGGCATCGATTGCAGCAGCTTTGGATCCGTCGTTGCCGCCCGCCTGCATCGCCACACAGGCGCCGCTCCCACCCTATGAGCGCTTGAGTTTGAACCTGGCGGCACTGCTCGATGCACGTCGCATTGTGGTGCACATTCAAGGCGCGACGAAATGGATGGTCTATCAGAAGGCGCGGGCGCCGGGTGCGACAGTCGCGCTGCCAATCCGCGCGGTCTTGCGCCAGGCGCTGGTACCAGTCGATGTCTACTGGTCGCCAGACAACGAGTGACAGCCGCGCGCGGATCAGCCGCTATCCACACTGGAGCGTGTACACTCGATGCGCGCGATCTCATAGCGTTGTAGAGGTTCCCATGAAAGTGCTGGTCACCGGTCATCTTGGCTATATCGGCGTCGAAGCGGTGTCTTTGTTCGCTGCTGCAGGGCACGAGGTCAGCGGCCTGGATGTGGGGCTTTACGACGAGTGCGACTTCGTAAGCCCGCCCGATCCGATTACCACTTTGCGCATCGATCTGCGTGACGTCACGCCGGCACACCTCGCTGGATTTGACGCGGTGGCCCATTTCGCCGCGTTGTCCAACGACCCGCTCGGTGATCTCAATCCGTCGATTACTTACGACATCAACCAGCATGCCTCAGTGCGTCTCGCGCGTGCCGCCAAGCAGGCCGGCGTGCAACGCTTCCTGTTTTCATCTTCGTGCAGTCTGTATGGGGCGGGCGGAGATGGTTTGCTCGACGAAACGGCGTCGTTCAACCCGGTCACCGCCTACGGCGAATCGAAAATCCTGGTTGAGCAGGAGCTCTCACGCATGGCCGATGAGACCTTCTCGCCGGTCTACTTCCGCAATGCCACTGCCTACGGCGTGTCGCGACGATTGCGCGCCGACATCGTTGTCAACAACCTCGTTGGCCACGCTGTCACGACCGGCAAGGTGCTGCTGCAAAGCGACGGCACGCCGTGGCGACCGCTGGTCCACATTCGTGACATCATCAACGCCTACGCGGCCGCGCTGACCGCCCCGCGCGAGTCCATTCACAATCAGGCCTTCAACATCGGAATGTCGGGCGAGAACTACCGCATTCGCGAGGTCGCCAATCTGGTTGCCGAAGTTGTGCCCAATTGCGAAGTGGCGTTCGCCGCCGGCGCATCACCCGACACTCGCAACTATCGGGTCAGCTTTGCCAAAGCCGAGTCGTTCCTGCCCGGCTTCCGTCCGAGCTGGACGCTGAAGGCCGGCATCGAGGAACTCTACCGCGCCTACACCGGCGCCGGCCTGACCGACACCGTGTTCTTGGGGCCGACCTATTACCGATTGAAAACCGTCAAGCTCCTGCAGGACCGTGGCCTGCTGAGCGACGACCTGCGCTGGCGCTGAGCGGCCGGCGGTGTCGAGCGCTGGTGCTCGCTCTCCCACCACTTCGCGACGATCCCCCCAGCCCGATTGCTGCTGGCGTCAACGCCCACCACTGGCTCGCCGGCCTCAGCTGTCGCTCGGTTTGCGGCTCGCTTCGAACTTGCGCAGATACTTGCTGAGACTGGCCAGCAGTTCCAGCCCACCTTGGCCTGCCATTAAGCGTTCGGCCAGTGCCTGAAGCTTTTCCTGATGGCTGCGCGCGGCATAACGCAAGACTTCAAAGGCTTCGCCATCATTGAGTCCGAAACGCTCCATGACGATGCCAACCGCGATGCTGACGGACTTCTTGTCGTCGAAATCGCCGGAGAGCTTTTCCACCGAGCGCATGAGCCGGTTGATCTCGGTTGCGCGGTTCAGCGCGGTGGCGACTGCCGCTGAGAGCTGTTCGATACTGACCGGCTTGACGAGGTAGGTAATGGCACCGCTGCGCGCGGCGCGTTCGACGGCTTCGCTCTCGGTCTGGCCGGTCAGGTGGATGAAGGGTATGCCGTAATCGGTGGCGAGACTTTGCCCGAACGCGATGCCATCGGCATCGGGCAGGCCAATATCAATGATGGCGAGGTCGATATGCTCGCGTTCGATGACTTCGCGGGCAGCGGCGGCGGAAGCGGCGCTGGCGGCGACATAGCCGCTGACCTTGAGTGCGTGAATCAGGAAGCGCAACAGCGCGGGGTCATCTTCGACGACCAAAATGGAAGAGGTCTTATTGCTGTCGTTCTTCATGGCCTGACCGTTACTTGAGTATCGTTGTTTGGCCACCGCAGCCGCTGCTAGCGGCAGCGGAAATAGCTTGAGCAGCAACACCATCGGCTGCTGGCAAAAAAACTGGAGTGATCCTTGCCAGCTATCAGACCAGGATGGTCAGGTAGCGCGGCGTGGCAATCGATGCACAGGTTATCCGACCTGGGGACGTGCCGGGTTTGGTGCGTGCGCGCCGCTTGAACGATACTGGCGCCACGCCATTGTTCGAGAACCGCGATGACTACGCTCGATGCCCAAGCCGCCGCCCGCGATATGTTGTGCCGTTGTTACGACGGCGTGCTCGCCACCGTGTCGGTCGATGTGGCCGGTTACCCCTTTGGCTCAGTGGTGCCCTACTGCCTCGACAGCCATGGCCGCCCGTTGATCTTGATCGCCTCCATCGCCCAGCACACCAAGAATATCGGTGCCGATGCGCGTGTCTCGCTGACAGTGTTCGATCGTGCCCAGCCTGATCTGCAGGCTGCCGGGCGTGTGACGGTGGTGGGCGACGCGCGGCGTCTGCATGAAGACGAGCGCGCGCTGGCGTTGCGCTATTACCGCTATTTCCCGCAGTCCCACGATTATGACCGTACCCATGACTTCGCCTTCTACGCCATCGAGCCGCGGCGGTTCCGCTTCATCGGCGGGTTTGGCGCCATTCACTGGTTCGAACCGGCGGCGCTGGTGCGGGCGAATCCGTTTGATACCGAGGCCGAACGTGGCATCGTCGAACACATGAATGTCGATCACGCTCACGCGCTGCTGCACTACTGCGCGGTGGCCGGCATCGAGTTGCCCGACGGCGTGACCCCGGAATTGGTCGGCTGCGATAGCGAGGGCATCAATCTGCGCCTGGCAGCACGCGTGGTGCGCATTACATTTCCCGCGCCGGTGCAGACCCTGCAAGCGGTGCGGCAGACGTTGGTGGCGATGGCACACGCTTAGACTTTTGACCCTCAGACTTCCATGCACAAGCGCGGTGCCGGTGTAGCGCTGGTGACTGTGCCGATGATCGCGGCCTCGCCATAGCCGGCCGTGCGCAGCGCCGCCACGCACTCGGCGGCCTGGGTCATGGGCAGCGCGCCGAGCAGACCGCCGCTGGTCTGTGGGTCGAAACACAGTGCGAAATGCGCGTGGGCGCGGGCTGGCGCATCGGCCTCGATGTCGGTCATCACCTTGAGATTTTCCGGCGTCAGGCTGCTGGCGATCCCTGCGGCGGCGAGCGTAGCTGCACCATCCAGCAGCGGCAGGCTGGCCAGCGACAGGCGCGCACCGACCCCACCGGCGCGCAGCATTTCAAGCAGATGGCCGGCTAAACCAAAGCCGGTGACGTCGGTCAATGCGCCCGCGCCATGGGCGCGCAGCAGCTCGGCGGCTGCGGCATTGGATTGCGTCATGCAGGCAAGGGCTGCGTCCAGCCAGCGCGCGCGAGTCGCGCCGCGCATGAGGCCGGCCAGCAGCACGCCACTGCCTAGCGGTTTACACAGCACCAGCGCGTCGCCGGCCAGGGCGCCGCGCTTACGCAGCAGACGGCTTTCGTCGATGTAGCCATTGATGGCGAAGCCTAAGGACATTTCCGCGCCTTCGCCGGTGTGGCCACCGACCAGCGCCGTACCGGCCAGCGCGAAGACCTCGTTGGCGCCGCGCATCATGTGGCTCAGGTCGTCCTGCATCTTGCGTGGCGCGGCGAGCGGCAGGGTAACGATCGCAAGCGCGGTGTGGGGCGTGGCGCCCATCGCATAGAGATCCGACAGGCAATGATTGGCCGCG
>JANMJF010000184.1:0-13698 GCA_031371245.1 Pseudomonadota bacterium
CAAGGCTTTGCCGATCAAGGTCACATCGGCTTCGATGCCCTCATGCTGCTCGGCCAGGAATTTGCCAGTGCGGCCGAGGCCGGTCTGGATCTCATCCAGAATCAACACCACATTGTGCCGCGTACACAGTCGGCGCACCGCCGCGAAATATCCCGCTGGAGGAATGATGACACCCGCTTCGCCCTGGATGGGTTCGACCAGGAAGGCAACGGTGTTGGCAGTGATGGCCTGCGCAAAGTCATCGATCACGCCGAATCGCACATGACGGAAGCCGGGCGCGAACGGGCCAAAGCCGGTGCGCGCACTGGGGTCGGTAGAGAAGCCGACGATACCGATGGTACGACCATGAAAATTATTGGTACACACCACTATCTCGGCCTGGTCGTGCGCTACGCCCTTGACCTCATAGCCCCATTTACGCACCGCCTTGATTGCGCTTTCGACCGCTTCGGCACCGGAATTCATCGGCAGGATCTTGTGCGCTCCGCTCAGGGCCGCGAGATCTTCATAGAAGAGTGAAAGTTGATCGTTGTGGAACGCGCGCGAGGTGATAGTCAGTCTGCTTGCCTGCGCGACCAGCGCCGCGTAAATCTGCGGATGGCAATGCCCTTGATTGACCGCTGAATACGCGGCCAGGCAGTCCAGGTAACGTTTACCCGTTACATCCCATACCCAGATGTCCGAGCCGCGTTCGAGCACGACATCGAGCGGCTTGTAATTATGGGCGCCGAGGCGGCTTTCCGTCGCGATCAAGGACGATACGGATGGGCTCATAGCCTCATGTGGCGATGAATTTTGGTCTGCTGTGCGGTCGTGTCGCATCGCTTGCCGCTGACTCAGCGCCATCCCAGTCGGTCGGGCAGTCCGGTCAATCTTCGAGTCGAAAACCGACTTTGATCGTGACCTGCCAGTGCATGATGAGGCCGTCCCGGATCTCTCCGCGTGTTTCCATCACTTCGAACCAATCGATGTGACGCAGTGATTCGCCGGCCTTGTTAATGGCGTTGCGAATAGCCTGGTCGCTCGAATCAGTCGAACTGCCGGTCAGTTCAACTTTTTTGTAGATGTGGTCTTTCATAAGCGTGCTCCGTCAGATGATGAGAGTGCCCAGTGAGCGTAGCTGACAATTCGGGTTGCCGCTGCGCCGCATAACGAGATCGGAACGCTACGACCGAAAGATAGTGGCGTCCGTCCTGGAGCCACGCCGCAATTTAATCCTGTGGCCGGGCCGCGCGACTGGTAACGCAGATCGTTAACGCCTACCTTGATAGGGGCGCGGGTGAGACGGGCGGGTAGTAGCGTTCGCCTGGGCTCGCTACCGTTGCGCATCGTGGCTCATAACGAGGAAATGTTTCATGCAAGCAGTGATCGCCGAAGGCTGTATTTCAGCCGATTCGCACATCGTCGAGGCGCACGATACCTATCGTGCCTTTATCGAGCCACGTTACCGGGACCGCGCGCCGCATATCGCGAGTGATGACAAGGGTAACGACATCTACGTGATCCCTGGTATGACCGATCGCATCCCGCTGGGTCTCGTGGCCGGCGCGGGGGTCTCGGCCCAGGATCTCAAGCTGCGACGGGAGGGTACGCGCTTCGCGGATATCCATCGCAGTGGCTCCGATCCGAGTTATCGGGTTGCCGATCAGCAACGCGACGGTGTCGCCGGCGAGGTGCTTTACGCGTCGGTTGGGATGGTGCTCTGCAATCATCCCGATTTCGACTACAAGGATGCCTGCTTCAATGCCTACAACCGTTGGCTTGCCCAGTACTGCGCCGGCGCACCCGAGCGTCTGTTCGGGCTCGCGCAGACCGCTGTGATATCCGTTGAGGCCGCCATTGCGGACGTGCGGCGGGCGCGGGAAATGGGTTTCGTCGGGATGATGATGCCGGGCAATCCACAGCACGAAGACTACGATCAACCGCTGTACGACCCGCTATGGGAATGTTGTGCAGATCTGCAGATGCCGATCTGCTTTCACATCCTGACTTCTAAGGGCTCAGATGTGAACACCGTTTTCCAGGGCGCGCGCGGCAACAAGATCAACGGCTTCATGAACATCATCCGCGGCATCCAAGACATCATCGGCTTGTTCGTCCTGGGCGGGGTCTTCGAGCGTCACCCGAAACTCAAGATGGTCTGCGCCGAAGGCGACGCGGGTTGGCTGCCGCATTACATGTATCGCATGGACCACGCCTACGAACGGCATGGTTATCACATGGAGGCACGCGCACTCTCGCGCCTACCTAGCGACTATATTCGCGAGAACATCTACTTCACGTTCCAGGACGATTGGGTGGCGTTTAAGACCGCGCACGAGATGAATCCGCGCCGGCTGCTGTGGGCCAATGACTTCCCGCACAGCGACGCCACGTGGCCCCATTCGCAAGCCTTGCTGGCCGCGCATACTCAATGTGTCACCGAACAGGAACGGCGCTGGATCCTGCGTGACAACGTCAAGGAGTTGTTCCAGCTGCCCTGTTGAGGCCACTCATCGGTGGCAGCGATTACGACCGCGCTGCGCAGTTCGCGCCGTAGCCGCCACCCGGCTGCGAACTCACGAGCAGCGCGAACGCCACCGCGCAGATCACGGCCGAGATCAGGAAGATGGTCGGAAAGCTGGTGGCGATGGCGACGTATCCCAACAGGTAGCTGCCGGCCGCAAAACCAACATTGAACGCGCCGTTGTAGGCCGCCATAGCCTTGCCGCGCTCGCTTTCCAGCGCGAATTCGACCGCCACCGCGTTCAAAGCGGGAAAGAACATGCCGTGGGCAATGCCGAGCAGACCGCCGGTCAGCAGCAGGCCAAGGGTCGGCAACCAGATCAGTGACAAGGGTGCGGCGACGTAAAGCAAGAGCGTCGCTTGCGCTACACGCATGCGACCCAGGCGATCGGCGATACCGCCGACACCTACGCGCACCACCATCGCGCAGCCGGCGAAGGCCACGAGAAAGGTCGAGACCTGCTCAAAGCCATTGGCGAGCGCCCACGGCTGATAAAAGGTGAACATCGAGCCGAAGGTCCAACCGACCATCGTGGTGACGGCGAGCACGCGCTTGAGCCCCGGTCGCCGCACGAGTTCGAGCATGGTGGTGGTCTCTTCCCGGGCTTGCGGCCGGTGCTGTTCGCGCAGGAATCGCGCGAGCAGGGCCGCGAACAAGGCGGCGACCACCGTCGCGCCGAACACGCTCGGCCAGCCGAACAGGCGGGCGCCCCATTCCGCCAGCGCTGGGCCGAGCGCATTGGTCGAGATCATGATGGCGCCGAACACGCCGATGGCCTGGCCCATGCGCGCCCGCGGGGCGATGTCGGTGGCGAGGGTCGACAAGGCCAGGTAGAACAGCGGCCAGGCCAGGCCTTGCAACAGGCGCAGTGCCCATAGCAGCGGTCCAACGTGGTCGACCACCAGGAAGCCAGCGCTCGCGCCGGCAAATAGCAGCGCGCCGAGGCAGACGAACAGTCGACGGCCACGACGATCGATTTGCACACCCGCGAAGGGCATGCAGATGACCGAGGCCAGCAGTGACACGCCGCTGAGACCGCCGATGGTGGCGGCGTCGGCTGCGAGTTCGACCGAGAGGAACTTCGGTAACAGGAAGTAGGTTGAAAACGACAGGCCGATGATCGCCGTCGTGACCAGCAGCAGGACAAACTGCGGGGTCAATAAGGGCGCGGGATCTCTATTCAACGCATTCCGCATCCAAAAAAGAGAACAGAAATAAGGGGACAGATCAGGACGTCCGTCCCCGCATGACCACCTTGTGCGTCACGGTTCAGGCCCCGGGCTCGCGCGTTCGACCGCGCGAGCCCGGATCGCGCAGTGAACTCAAGGCACCCGATACAACCCGCACAGTTTGTTGCCGGCCGGATCGCGCAGGTAGGCGAGGTAGAGTTTGCCGACGCCGCTCTCGCGCACGCCCGGCGGGTCCTCGCAGGTGGTGCCGCCACTGGCTACACCCGCAGCGTGCCAAGCATCGGTCTGGGCCGGCGAATCACAGGCAAAACCGATGGTGCCGCCGTTGGCAGCGGTCGCCGGCTGACCGTTGATGGGTGGGGTGACCAGGAAAAGCCCACCCTTGTGCATGTAGATCAGGCGGCCTTTGTCGTCGGTAATGGCGGGCTTGGCGCCCAAGGCGCCTAGTACCGCGTCGTAGAAAGTCTTGGAGCGCGCGATGTCGTTACTGCCGACCATGATGTGCGAAAACATTTCTCTCTCCTCATGTGATGAAACCAGCTGCCTATCCTGACGCGTACGTCGAGGAAAACCAGTCCCCGCTAGGTTATGGCGTGATATCCAAGGCCCGCGCCCGGCAACTGCCAGCGCCACCCACCCACCCGCGCCGCGCGCTTATTCAGATCTTGATCTGCGCCCAGCGCTGACTGCGCCAGTAGCCGGCGAAGATCAGCGCCTGCAGACAGCGATACAACACCTGCAGCGCCCAGATGGCGGTCAAGCCCAGGCCGAGGAAGGGGCCGATCACATAGGCGGCCGGCAGGAACAGCAACCACTGATTGGCAATCGCGGTCAGCATCACGCGCCGCGTGTCGCCGGCACCGAGCAGGGCGTTCTGCAGCACCGTGCCAACCGCTTCGAACACCATGCTCAGTCCAACCAGGCGCAACGGCCACAATGCGACTTCGAGGGTCTCGGGTTTCAAACGATAGATGCTGGTCAACACTGCTTCGGGTGCGACCACCATCGGCAGGCCAAGCAGGCCCATCACCACCAGCGCGACCTTGACCACGTCCCACGCCCAGCGTGAGGCGTCCGCAGTCTCGTTACGACCCAGCGCTTGGCCAACCAGGGTGGCGGCGGCGAGACCAAATCCCAGTCCCGGCAAGAAGGCCACCAGCATTACATTCATCAGGACATTGGCGGCAGCGACTTCGGCGGTGCCGATCTGGCCGATGATCCAGAACAAAACCAGGAAGCCCGCCGAGAAGAACATCTGCTGCACACCGTTAGGCAACGATAGCTGGACTAGACGTTTGATGTCGGCGCGGCTAGGCAGATGTTGCAGAAAGCCATAGTCCCGCGCCCAGCGCATGCCTAGCGCAAAATACATCAAGGTGCCGAATGCGAGCGCGGTGACCGAGGCATAGGCCGCGCCGCGCACACCCAGGGCCGGCGCGCCAAAGTGGCCGAAGATCAGTACGTAGTTCAGCAGGATGTTGAGCGCGTGCATCGCGATCAAGGTGGTCATGTACAGGCGCGTCAGATCAACCGCGTTCCAGTAGCCGCGGAACGAGAAATTCATCGCCACAAAAATGATCGCGGCCGAGCGGATCTGGAGATAGGGCACGCCGAGTGCTATCACCTCGGGGTCGTGGTTAATGTAGGGATATAGATGCGGGATGAGCAGGTAGAGCGCGACCGATAACAACGGTGCGACAAGTGCCACGATGAGCAGCGCCGCATTCAGGAAGGCGCCGGTCTCGTTTAGGCGTCCCTGGCCTTTGCGCCGTGCTGCCGACGCTTGCACGCCGGTCGAGAGGCCGAGAATGATGGACTGCGCGAGGAATAGCGCGAAACCGCCGTAACCAACCGCCGCCAGCGCTGCATTGCTATGGGGCAGGCGGCTGACCATCGCGGTATCGACCAGATTAAGAACATTCTGCGACACCATGCCGGCGATCACTGGCATCGCCAAATTCAGTATCCGTTGCAGCCGCTGTTTTTCGAGCAAAGGACGTTGCTTTCTGGACTAGGGGAGTGCCGCCACGATGGTGCGCGGCGCGGGCATTCTACATCAGCTGTCTGCGGCTGGACTGGCGCCGCGTCGCTTCGGCGGCTGGTCGCCAACCGACTCGATTGGCTTGCCCAAATTGTCGTCGACGAAACCTACGAAATCCGGATGGAAGCGTTCGCGGCGCACCCCCCACCAGTCCTTGAAGCGCGCGCCGCTGCTCGCGTAGCGCACCGTGTAGCCAATGCGACGCACTGCAAAGCGTTCGCCGAGATGGATGGCGCGCAGATAAGTCGCCTGGGTCGAATCCCACAGATAGAGCGCGAGTTCGTCCCAGCGGAAACGTTCAAGATCGGTCATTTCGTCGGGGCGTTGGATGCCCTTCAGCCAGACGTCAACGTTGTCGCCGGTCAGCAGTACTTCGCGGAACTGGTTGGTCGCATCGCGCAGCGCGTCGATCGCCGACAGCCGCGCCAGCCGGTTGGCCTGGCGCACCTGCAAGGCGAGATAGGCCACTGAACCGACCATCGCAGCTGCATTGACCATGCTGCCGATGTAGCCGAGCTTTTCGATGAGTTCCATACACATTTCCTGGGTAATGGTTTTTGGTTGGCGCAGCCGGGGCCGTGCTTTGAGCGTCAGGTCAGCTAGCAGCCGGTCGGACTTAGGGCGAATCTGCTGCGGCGCTGGGATAGCGGTCCATAGGTGCGCGCATTCTCGTTAAATAGCCCCGCTATTCGCCTCGAACGCGCGCACATCTGTCCTCGCTCTCCCATCGCCTCGCGACGATTCCCTAAGTCCGACAGGCTGCTAGACTGCGCGCTGGCGTATGCTTCGCGCTCGCCATCACTAAGGACCGCAGCCGCCGCTGCCAGCCACCGACGCCAAAGGGGAGCCCATGCCTAAGATCACAGGAACGCCCGCAGATCGCGAACAGATCCGCGAGCTCTATGCCCGCTATGCCATCACCATCGACAACGAACGCTTTGAAGACTGGGTGCAGTGCTTCACTGCCGATGGCATTTTCGACAGCCCGATCTATGGCCAATTTCCCGGTCACGAAAAGCTGCGTGAGTTCACACAGTCCTATCACCGCTCATGGGAAGGCGGCAAGGTGCGTCACATGATGGTCAACGTCAGCTTTGATCTTGACGGCGATACCGGCACCGGTTTCTGCAACCTGATCTATTTTTCGCTCAAGGGTGGCAAGACGGAACTCGCGGCGGTCGGCGGTTATAACGACAAGCTGCGCAAGGAAAACGGCGAGTGGCGCTTCGCCTATCGCAAGGTGCATATCGATCAGTAAGAGTGATTGCCTACGCACCTTCGCCCTGGCGCGGCGAGGGGGCGTTTAGATTCACGCCGTAGATGCCGACCGCGTACTTGTGCATGAACCAGCCGCGTGCCGTGGTCATGCCCCTGCGGTTCCGGCCGCGCGCAAGCGTCTCGGCCATGGTCGCGATGCCGTGCCACGCATAGTTGCTGTTCGGGCCGCCGGAGAAGCCCAGACCGCCGGTCAGGGTCAAGGGCCGCAGATCGCCGTCCACCAGCCCGAGGGTATTGCGCGCCACCGGCACCGCCACCAGTCGCGGCATCGCACAGCGTCGCAATTTCGCCCTCGATTTCGCAATTGAGGGCGTTTGTAGATCTGCCTGTGCTCCCAGACCCGAAAGATCAGGCAAGCAAAAGGCAGACTCTGATCGCCATTTGTTGGACGATAAAGCTCCTCTTCTATGTCTCACTTTCATCTGATCGATTTCGTTGTTTCGCCAGCAGATCGGTAGTCGCGGCCTCAATCGCCGGGATCTTGTTCCGGACTACATCCCAGACCACATTCAGATCCAGGCCGAAATAGTGATGTGCGATTACGTCGCGGAACGCGGCGGCCTTCGCCCATTCGACATCGGGCATCGCGGCGGTCGCTTCGGTGGGTAGGTGTTTGGCGGCTTCGCCGATGATCTCAAGATTGCGGATCACGGCATCGCATACCAAGCCGTTGCCATGGAATTTCTCGCGCGTGAGGCCTTTAGTGTACTGAGCAACCTTGCGCGCGCTGGCATGTATGTCTTCGAGATAGAACGTCCAATCACGGGACACGGATCAAGTCCTTTTCGATAATTTGCCGCATACGGGGCTTTATGGAATCTCGGGTTACGAGATCCACGCGTCGAGCAAACAAATTTTCCAGGAAAAACTTCAGATCCATGTATTTGTCGAATGTCGGTAGCGCCTCGAACTCAACCAATACATCCACATCACTGTCGTCGCGTAATTCGTTACGGGCTGCCGAACCGAAGACACCAAGATTCTTGATGCCGAAGCGCTGGCGCGTCGTCTCGAATTGTTCGTTTAGTAGCTTCAATACCGATGATTGATCCATAGCCGCTTCCGCCTTAAAGGTAGGGATAAGTATACGCAGATAGGCGATGGCGCAGCTACGGCACAACGCTACTTTGGAGCGCGATTTTGCCGCGAGGACGCGCTTAAGTACTCGATGGACTTAGTGGCGGCGCCCACGCTGCATGTCGAATTTAAGTCGACTATGGAAAAAGAATGGATCGATGTCCGCACGAGAGTGTGGACAATGTTTCCTGTGCCGTCCACACCAAAGTGGAATTGGGTGAGTGTCACTGAATTGCTATCGATCACGTTTCTTCCATCGGAGAAGGAGAAATTAAGCAGGTTCCCCGGGTGAAGATCTTCAAGATTTTCCACTTCGATAGAGCTGGTCACCCTCATCGACGTATCGTAACCACTAATACCCGATGGAAGATTAGTTTCGATATCGAAATAATTATTTCCTACATAGGTATAAATCGTATTGGCTCGCGCTTCCACATTCACGACCAGCAGCAGCGCCGTGGCGAATAGCATTTTCTTCATTTCATTCTCCAGTGTTCGCTTGAGATAAAAGCGGAACTGACGTCCTTATCACGGACTCGGGCGCAGGCAATACGAACTGCCTCGCGCGCGTTTATCAATCAGTTTTCAAACTCAACGGTAACCGGGGGGGTAGATCAAACACAGGAGAAGGAAATATTGCACATTCGGGATGACACAATTGGTCACAGAGCGGCGTCGAACGCCGCCCACGCTCAGAGCGGAAGTTCCCAGGACAATTGCAAACTGCCCTGTCGTTCGATCTGGTAGCCGTTTTTCCATGTCGCCGCCTGCGCAAGGAAAACGGCCAGTGGCGCTTCGCCTATCGCAAGGTGCATATCGATCATTAGGAGCGATTGCCCACTCATCCTATTCCTTGGCCTGCGAGGGGGCGTTTAGATTCACGCGCTGCGCACGTATACGCTCACCCCGCAGCGCCATCGTCCTTTTTGCCAAGCAAAGCGCCCAAGGCCGCAAACGGCTGGTGGCTCGCTATCGGCGCTCGGCCTGCACTGCCCTTGGCCGGGCCCAGTTGTTCGAGCAGGCGCGCATGTTCGTTGTCGTGACAATAGACGCACAGCAACTCCCAGTTGCTGCCGTCGGCGGGATTGTGGTCGTGATTGTGGTCGCGATGATGGACGGTCAGTTCCTGTAAGTTGGCGCGGGTGAATTCCCGCGTGCAGCGGCCACACACCCAGGGGTAGAGATTGAGCGCCTGTTCACGATAGCCGCGTGCGCGCTCTTCGCTGTGGCGGCGCGCCTCGGCGACCACGCGATCCAGTTTAGCCTCGTCGAGCGGGCCGCGTGATTTGGCCATCAGATATCCAACTCCGCGATGTTCAAATCCCCCTCGTTATGCCGTCGCACCATACATCCCACCCGATTGTCGCCGGTCAGGGCGGTCAAGCTCGCCTCGTCGCCGCGCGCATTGGCGACGAAGCGCAAGCCGGCGTGACTTGGCCCCAGCCGGTGATCATTAGGAACTGTGCCATGGGCGTTCCCTGGTTCTACAAAACCGGTTGGACGTCCTCAACCCGGCGCGCCAGTCGGTCCAGCCACACCACCCGCACATTGCGCATCGCGACGCGGGCCTCAAGTTGGAAATGTGCGAAGGACTGGCCACGACCAGCCGCCGTCTGCTCGGTCAGTTCGAGGCCAGCAAGGCCGTGATAATAGACATAGCCGGTGTGGGCGAGGGCGATTTCATGGCCCTGGTAGTCGCGCAAGTGGACGGTGACCGAGCCGGTCGGGTGGCTGGCCTCGAAGTCCGCCGGTGTCTCGCCGCGCACGAACAGCACCATACGCACACCGGCGCTGCGCGCGATCATCGGCTCGCGCAGTTGCACCACCTGCTGGCCAACGTCGACGTTGAAGGGCGCAACCAGCAGCGCATCGGGGTGTAGGGGCAGCGCGCCGGCTACGGCGAAATAGAACAATAAAGCACCCATCGCCTGTTCTCCCTTGGAATGGTAGTCAGCAGTATACGAAAGTCGTGGGCGAAGACGCTGGCAGGCGTGTGCGAATTAGTCCCACCTGCAGATATTTGTGGGTAATGTGTGTGAACCGCAATATGGTCGGCGCAGCGGTGGGCGGCAACACCAGTCTCTTGGCCACGGATGCAACTGATCTGTGGCCTATCGCGAGTTCTGGCCTGCCGTCACTGGGGCTTCTTGAAACGATACAAGAACTGGTCGGTGTGACCACGGACGGCGGCGTCGAATACATTCTTGGTGTGATCGTCGCTCTTGTTGGCAAGAATGGCACTCTGTGCGTCCAGCTTGAAGCCGGCCGCCAGGATATCCGCCATGACTCTCTGCGGATCGATACGGTGCAGGGTATCGGTTGCGCCGATCCCTGAGCCCGACGCGGCTACGTGGTCCAGTACTACATAGACACCGCCCGGCTTGAGGGCGGCAAAGACCGCCTTGTTGAAGGCGGGCACATCCGCCGGCCCCATGAATTTGTTATAGAGGTCGTGGTAGTTCTGCCGGATGAACACGGCATCGAGTCCCGACGGCAATGCCGAGGCGACAGGGTCGGAACTGACGATAACATTGGGCGACTCTTTCGCCAGTGCGTTCATGTGGACCAAGGCCTCGGGATGGGCCTTAACGACTTCCGCGGTCTCAACCGCGTAGACCTTTCCGGAAGGACCGACGGCCTTCGCCAGTGATGCCGTGAGACGTCCCGCCACGATGTCGGCGACCTTGTCGCCGTTTTTTACGCCGATAAACGCGATAACCTCCGGCGCCTTCCAGGCCGGGTCGGCCGGTGTTTCGGACTGCGGCAATGCCGTGGCGGCACCGATCGACAGGGCCAGCATTACAGAGACGGCGAGTTTTCGCATATGGCTATCCTTGTTCAGTTTCTAAGTACAGCGACCAATCACATGCTATCCCTATCCAAGCACTTCAATCTACAGCGTCGAGAGATCGGGAGACCGACTTAGGACCCTGGTCAAAATTATCTCTACATTCGGCTGTTGCTGAGCGCCTGCCGCTGCGTTGCTATTCTTGGCAATAGCCCCGCTATTGCCCGCGAATCGCGCCCGGCAAGCAACCACTCAGCAACACCCTCGGTGTTGACGAGATAATTCTGACCAGGGTCCTTAAAGTCTGTCTCCTGACTAACGTTCGCTGCCCCTGACGCTCCAGGGTTTACCGTAGTGCTCGTAACCATCTGGGTTCCTCGGTTACCGCGATGTCCAAAAATTCCCTCGCGTCGTTACAATCCCGTCTAAGCGCAGCACTTCAAGATCGTACAGAAATTCTTGAGGGGTATCGGTTTGGATCGCAGGCAACCGGCCGTGCTTAGGCACACAGCGATATCGATGTAGGCGTAACAGGAGACCCCGGTGCCTTTTGAAATCATAGGGAAGATCGAGCGGGTCGAAACAATCGCCATTGGTGGCCGGATCCGCGACATCCCAGAGGGTTGCGGAACTACACTGGTACGAGGCACACGGCATCGGACGTCGTAAGATAAAAATCAAGCGATTTTTGGATTAGAAGTAATGACAAAAACTCAAGCACGTTCCAAATTTGTCCTTTGCATCGAAAACAAGGACTGTGACGACCTTGAAAAGGGGAAGGTCTATCCGCTGCTTCCTGATGCAAAAGCTAAACGAGATGGCTATATCCGAGTCATCGATGAATCTGGTGAAGACTATTTGTATCCAGAGTCGCGTTTCGTGCTTGTCGATATTCCGCTAAAAGCTCGCGAAGCGTTGACCGCCGCATCTTGATTTGAGAGTTACGCCTAACCAGCCAATGGAGCGGACACCTCCGCGCTGCGCGCGTTTGCGCCGCTCATCATCGCGCGCCGCCGCTGCTCTACCACCGCGTGCTCGCGCACGGGATACGCCTGCTGAGCCGGAATTTAGCCGAGACCACGACGCACGAAGGCCAAGCGCTTTCGCGCTGCGGCGACTACGTACCGCAGCTTGCCAAAATTGAAGCGGGCCGCCGCGCGGCGATCATCTGCACGCCGCTACGCAAGATCATCCGCCCGCGCCAGATCTGCCTGGAGATATTTGCCGGCCTGGTAGAAATGCCAGGCCACCCCTAGTCCGATGACACTGAAGCCCAGCAGGCTGTAGCGCAACGAGTCCGCGCCGTAACGCGGCGCGAGCAGATCGCTGACCACGCCGATGGCCCACGGTCCGGCGCCGAGCCCGATGATATTGGCGATAAACAGCAGGATTGCCGAGGTCTGGGCGCGCATGCGCAGCCTGACGATGCTCTGGGCCTGGGCCAGTGTGGTGGCCTGCCAGAAATTCGCCGCTACCACCGGCGGAATGAATAGCACCAGCGCCCAGTAAGGATTGTCGACCAGATAGGCGGCAACGCCGAAGGGCAGACCGATGAGATTAGCCACCGTCACTATCCACGCGCTCCAGCGGGTGTCGCGTGTGCTGAAGCGATCGGCCAGCACACCGCCGACATACATGCTCAGACCGCCGACCACACCGATCAGCAGGCCCAGCCACAGGCCGACATCGGAGGTCTTCATGTGGTGGCTGCGGATCAGGAAGGACGGAAACCACATGATGAAGCCGTAACCAATGAAGCAGGCCAGCGCGGCGCCGAAAGACAAGTGCAGGAAGGCCGGCCGCCGGCGCAGAAAGCGCAGGGTTTCCATGATGCCCGGCTGCTCGCCGCGATCGGCACGTGCATCGGACAGACCGCGACGCGGTTCGGGTATGGTGAAACGCACCAGCAGCGCGAGTGCGAGGCCCGGCAGACCGACCAGAAAGAAAGCCTGCCGCCACCCGAACAGTTCGTTGATGCGGCCGCCGACGAACAGGCCGAACATGACCCCAAAGGGGATGCCCAGCGCGTAGATGCCGATCGCGGTGGCGCGTTGGTGGGCCGGGTAGTAGTCGGAAATGATGGAATGGGAGGGCGGGCTGCAGCCGGCTTCGCCAATGCCGACGCCAACACGGGCGAGCGCCAGATGCACGAAGTTCTGCGCCAGACCGCACGCCGCCGTCATGGCGCTCCACAACGCAAGCGCGACAGCGATCAGATTGCGGCGGTTACCGCGATCGGCCCATAGCGCCATCGGGATGCCGAGCGTGGCGTAGAAAGCCGCGAAAGCGAAGCCGGCCAGAAAACCGAGCGCCTGATCGGTCAGCATCAGGTCTTTCTTGATCGATTCGAGCAGGATCGACAGGATCTGCCGATCGATGAAATTGAAGGTGTACACCACCAGCAGAATGCCGAGCACATAGCGTCGCAACAACGAGGTGGGTGCGACGCCGTCCACGGCGCTGGGATCGGTAACGCTCAAGACCGCAGGCCGTGATCGATACGACTCAACGCACGATTCAAGTCGAAGATGACAGCACGGATGCCTGCATCGATCTGCAACAGCTTCGCCATGGTGGAACTCCCCGTCCGCTAGTGGTGGCGCGCCATGCTAGCCCTTACTCGCTCTTCAAGGCCATCACCCGCACCATGCCTATCGCCGCCAGCGGCGCAATCAAGCCGATCACGGTGCAGGCCAGCAACAGATGCCCGAGCTGGCTGTAGTCGGCGGGCACGGTGATGGCGTGGGTCGCGGGGTCGATCACCTCGCGCGTCACTTCGAAAAACTGATTGAGATATTTGGTGCCGAGTTGTGACGCC
>JANMJF010000741.1:0-1678 GCA_031371245.1 Pseudomonadota bacterium
TGTTTGGCCAAGGCCACCGCGCTGTGCAGGCGCTCGACCTCATCCGCGATCTCATTTTCCTCAAGATGGTATTCGGCAATGTCGAGCTGATTGCGCTCGACGATGTGCACGCGGCCGATAGCGATACCGCGCGAGACCGCCACCCCGTGCAGCGAGAAACTCACGATGGTTCTCCGAACTTGTCGGCAATCAGTGCCGTCAGTGCATCAAGCGCTTGCTGCTCATCGGCGCCGGCCGTGCAGATTTCGATTTCGGCGCCCTGCGCCGCAGCCAGCATCATGACGCCCATGATGCTCTTGCCGTTGACCTTCTTGCCCCCCTTACTGAGCGCGACATCGCAGCCGTAGTGGGCCGCAGTCTGGACGAACTTGGCAGCCGCGCGGGCGTGCAGCCCGAGTCGGTTGATGATGATCAGATTGGCGGTGGGCATCGACGATTATCCTCGCAGCGGCGTTCACAGATCGCGATGGCTTAAGGCCGCGCGTTTGCCCCGCGTGGCGAACTCGCGTGCCATGCGCTCGGCCATGTACACCGAACGATGACGACCACCCGTACAACCGAAAGCAATGGTGAGATACGTGCGGTTGACTTCCTCGAACTGCTCCACCCAGGTTTGGAGAAAGCGGCCGATATCCGCCGCCAGACGCGCCACCATGGGTGCGCCATCGAGATAATCACGGACCGGCCTGTCGCGGCCGGACAAATCGCGCAACTGCGCGTCCCAATAGGGGTTCGGCAGACAGCGCACGTCGAATACAAAATCGGCGTCGCTAGGCACACCGTGCTTAAAACCGAAGGACTGGAACTGCAGTGCAAGCCCGCCTGCTGGGCGCTTGGTGATCAATTCGCGGATCATTGCCCGGAACTCATGGACGTTGGTGCGCGTGGTGTCGATACGAATATCGGCGCGGGTCGCCAGCGGATCGAGCAGGCCGCGCTCAAGTGCGATGGCATCGGCCAGTGGTCGTGCATCGGACGACAACGGATGTTTGCGGCGGGTCTCGCTGAAGCGCCGCAGCAGTGTCTCGTCGCTGGCATCGACGAAAATCAGTTCGGCCTGGGCGGTTTCACCGCCCAGGGTGTCGAGCACCGCCGGCAGCGAGGCCAGCGCGTCTGGCTGATTGCGCGCATCGATGCCGACCGCAACCTTGTCGAAATGCGCTTGATGCTGCTCGGCAATGAAATGTGCGAAGTTCGGCAAGATGCCAACCGGTAGGTTATCGACGCAGTAAAACCCTGCATCCTCCAGCGCATGCAGCGCGATCGACTTGCCGGCACCCGACAAGCCGGAAACGATCAAGAAACGCCGAGCGTCACTCATACGGCGCGCCGGCGGCCGTGGCAGGCGAAATGGCTCATTGGAGTCAGGCTCAGCCGCGATGGTTGGTGACTTTTTCCTTGTGTTTTTTGATCTGCCGGTCAAGTTTGTCGACCAGCGAATCGATAGCGGCGTACATGTCATCGTCCTCGCTGTGCGCGTGGATATCGTTGCCGGCGACATGGATGGTGGCTTCCGCCATCTGCCGCTGCTTCTCCACCGCCAACACCACGTGCACGTTGACGAGGTGATCGAAATGTCGCTCGATGCGGCTCAGCTTAGTCTGGATATAGTCATTCATCGAATCAGTGACTTCGACATGGCGCCCATCGACTTTGATATGCATGGTTCTCTCCTGGT
>JANMJF010000743.1:0-1893 GCA_031371245.1 Pseudomonadota bacterium
GCAGATTGTTCAAACTGAACGGGGGTGGTCGTGGCGGGATCCTGCAGCCGCGCAAGCCAGGCGAACTGGCGTGCCGTCGTTTCGAGTTCCCAAGGACTGATTTCTCCTCGTTCGAGCGCGTAGGCCTCGCGCAACGAGGTCTTCGCCTGCGCGTAATCGCGCAGGCCGAAATGCGCTTCGGCGAGCGTTTCGTGATACCAGCGCAGGTCCTTGCGCAGCGGTCCGCCGTCCCACGCCGGCTGGCCTTCGAGGGCGGCTAACTCACTGAGAATGTGTGCGCGGATTGCGCTGGCTTGGGCGCGTCTTGCCGCGCCGCTCACCAGGTCGTCGCTCGCCAGCAGGTCGAGAATAAAAGCTTGATTGATGGCGGTATAGCCGTTGTCGATTTCAATGCCGGCCTGCGCGCCGCGCGTGTAGTAGGCGAGCGATAACTCAAGCACGCGTTGGTCACCGCTGGTGAGCCATTTGCGTTTGCAGATCCCACCGGCGATACCCAGAGTCTCGGCATCGCGGGTCATGGCGAGTGTGGCGCCCCCAGCGATGCGCGCAATCCGGTCGAGGATGGCGAGCGCTTCGTCATGTTTGCTGTCGTCGGCGGCATCAGGATTCTGCGACGTCCACAGTGCGAGCTTCTGCAGGAGTTCGATCGCTGCGGGTCCCGCGAGCGCTTCGCCGTCGGCAAGGTGTTGGGCCAGGCGTCGTGCCGTGTCGAGGTGCCGAGCTTTGGCTAATTGTTTGGCCAGTGCGAAACCTTCGTCGGGGTCGATCTTGGTGCCGCGACGAATGGCGTTCGCACGCTTCAGCAGGGCGGATACTGTGGTCTGCGTAGCGGCCATCGGAATTTCTCCTTTGTCACCATGTTGGCGCCAGTCTTTGCTTTGATCCATGGTAGCGACGGCACCATGAGCCAGCAATATTGCGCAGCTGGGCATGTTCGGCATGGCAGGTGCTGGTCACGCAGTGGGCCTCTCAGTAGACTTGGCTAGCAGCGGATCGACGCGGTCTTGCCTCTGCGAGGGACAGCATGAAGTTGGCGCCAGAATGCGCTCTCAACTGGCACGGCGCCGCCGTGGCAAGTCTTTTGTTCGCGATTCCAATCGCGATCGTGATTACTTCGCTGACAGTATTTCTCTATCGCAAGAGCGTCGAGAAGGCGATGCGCTACTCTGCTGGCATTGCGGTGCCCGCATCCGTGCGGGCCAGCTCGGCGACAATCGCTTCGACGCCCCTGCGCCTCTCCCTCAGCCGCGACGCGGTGGAGCCGCTACCCGCGCAATTGACGCAAAGCCGTGCCGCGATGCTTACCGTCAGTGGCATTTACGTACTGGCGGGCGTGGCCCAATCGGCCATCATCACGGCGCTCTATCTGTGGCGCAACGACATCGACTTCAGTCCGATGCGCACGTTTTTCGTGTGGGTGCCCTATGCGTGGCCGATCATGCTGGCACTGAGTGTCACCGCAACGTCAACCAAGCGGCAAAAGCTCACGTTGGTAGCCGCCTATTTCATGGTCTTGGTGTTGATGGACGCAGCGGCCGATCTATTCGGACTGCGCTATCGACCCGGCTTTGGTGAATTGCTTTTGTTTTGGACGCTCAGCGTGGGCCTTCCTACGCTGGTCATGGTTCTACTCGGCAACCGCGCCTGGCGTTCAGTCGGCTTTATCTCACTATTTTTCAGTATTGTGTTAGTCAGCAGTTATCTGCTGGGATTCCACGGGCTCGGGTGTCTGGCGCTCAGCACCCGGAATCTCACGCTCATGTTCAACTTGAATTATCTGTTGGCCGGTTTGGTGTTGTTGTTCTTCGCCGTCGCCTGGTGGATCTATCGCCGGCTGGTGCGGCATTACAAGGCCAAGGGCTACAGCGATCAAATGCTCATGGTGGATAGCCT
>JANMJF010000754.1:0-6967 GCA_031371245.1 Pseudomonadota bacterium
GGTTTTTCTTCTCCGCATCAGCGAGTTCGGTGCGGGCGGCGGTGAGCTGCTCTTGCAGGTGGGTCTTCTCGGCTTCGCTATCGCGCAGGGTGCGGGCGGTGTCTTTGTATTGGGCGATCACTTCCTTGAGGCGCGCGGTGAGCTTTTCGTTACGCTCTTTCGAATGAACGACGTTGATACTGCTCTGTTCGATTTCTTTCGCGCGTGTGGCCGCTTCCGTGCGCTGATCACTTGCCTCGATCTTGGCGCGCTTGATCTGCTGCTCAAGGTCAGCGGAAGTCGCCTTGAGCTTGGCGTTGTCGAGTTCCAGCTGCTGTTTCTGCTCGTTCAACTGCCGCAACAGGCCTTGGGCACGGGTCAGCGCCGCTTGCGCATTGGCCTGGGCCTTAGGCGTCTCGGCCTGTGCTAGCGATGCCATCACCACCACCACCACCACCGCCAGCAGCAGCAGCGCGCCCCGCGCCATCAGCTTGTTAGAACTTGCCATTGAGATCGACCTGCAAGGTGTCGATACCGAGCGGCGGGCCATCGATCGCGTCGCTCGACATATACCGCAGCTGCAGCCAGGTATTGCGTGCCAGACCGTATTTGCCGCCCACTATCCAACCCTTGGCGTCGGTACCGCCGACATGGAAATCGGAATCGGTAAAGGCATCCAGCACCGCGTCGCGTTGTAGATAGCGGTAGCTGGCTGACACTTGCCAGTCACGGAACTTGCTGACCTGCGGCCAGCCGGCCGCCACTTCGAACATCCAGCCCAAGGTGCGTTCGCTGATCGGATAGAGGTAAGTGGTGCCGCCGGTACGCTTGATGATCTCTTCGCGATCGAAGCCCAGATTCTTCACCACATCGCCCTTGAACATCACGTGATAGGGCGCGAGATAGGCCAGATCCATCGACATAGTGATATCGAGCAGGCGGTAATCCGAGGCCAGCGCGAACAACTGATCGTTAGCCCCACCGTCCAGATTCGGATCGTTGGCGATGTTGTAGAGCAGATTACCCTTTTGCAGAAACGGCGGCTGTGTGCCGTTGCGTAAAGTGCTGCCCAGCGCGTTCTTCTTGCCGACCACGTGAATGTAGTTGTAATAAGCGCTCGCGATCTGCAGCTTGTTTTGATTCTCAAACTCCCAGGCTACGCCCACCTGGCCACCGGCCAGCCATTTATCCTGGGAAGAGAAATCGACCTGCTGCAAAGGGAATAGACCGATGGTGGCAAATACAGCACGACCGCTGGCGCCCAGGCCTTCCAAACCGTCGCCCTGGGCGATAGCACGGCGCAAGCTCAGCGCGGCACCGTCGAAATTCAGATCTTCGTCCCATAACAAATCGGTCGACATCCAGGGATTGGCAATGCGCCCAGCGGCAAAGCTGATATTCGAAGCGAGCCAGGCCGCGCCCTGCTCGGCCGGCAAGTCGTAGAGCAGGCCAGCTCGGTCGAGCTGAATACTGAAGCGCTGGCCGCCATTGCCGAGCGTCTGATTGGTCGAGACCGGATTTAATTGACTGCCGGTGGCGATGCGCGTGTCGAAATTCCAATGATCGGTGATAGCGGCACGCAGGCCCAGACGCACGCGCTCGCGCCAACGATTACTGTCTTCGGAGGTATTGAGGAAAGCGCGCGCGCCGGCCTGACTGATCCCGCCAGCGGCATTGACGCGCGCGATGTCCAGATAGAGGTTGTCCTTGGACAAAGTATCGGCGTTGTCCTTGCCGTATTTATTGAATTCGTTGCGCACCCGCGCATCGCCCGAGATCTTGATGCGATTGACCCATTCGGGCAGCGCATCGGGTGTGCCCCAGCGCTCTTGTTTGGCTTTTTGCGCGACATCGGTCAGCACGTCTTGGCGTAATTCGGCGCGCACCTGGTCGCGGATCTCCTTCTTGACGAATTCCGGCACATAGGCCACACGCACCGTTTTGTTCGACACCGGTGCGGGTTCGTCGACAGGCGCAGCGCTGGCGACCTCGGTCTTGGCCTGCGCCGCTGCATCGGTTTCGGCTTTCTTGATCAGGTTGCGTGCCGCGTCCTCATTCAACACGCCCTGCGCCACCAAGGCATCGACCAGGTTGATGACGGTGTTCTTAAGTTCCAGCAGCTGCTGTTGTTCGGTGGCGAAGACCGGCAGCGCGGTCACCAGCAGGGCGGCGCCGAGCAGGCCGTTGATGATGCGTGTTTTCAAAACTGTTCTCGTGGGTCAGGACTAAATTGCAGCACTAGCGCGAGACGATGCGCAGCTTGACGGGCTGGGGCAGGTCGTCCGGCGGGGCATCTTTCAGGCGTAACGCGGTTAGCGTCTTGCGCAGGGCATCGTCACCCGCTCCGCTGCCGGTCGAGTCCAATAGTTCGAAGCGATCGATGCGGCCATCGGTGGTTATCCACAACTTGACCACCACCGCGTATTTGTCGCCATGGGCGGCCTCGTTGTCCGCCAGCAGGCTCTGCAGCTCGCGCTGGATCACACCGGCATACCAGCGGTTGCGATCGCCACCGCCGATTAAGCCCCGCCCGCCCTTCTTGCCGCGCAAGCCGAAACCATCGCTGCCAGCGCCCCCTTCGGCGTCGAGACCCAGTTCGTCGCCGGGCGCGGCCTCGTCGGCCGGTGCGTCGTCTGCTACTGGTTCGGGCTCGGGTTTAGGCGCTTCGATGGTCTGCTCCGGCGGTGGCGGCTCTTCGACCTTGGGCGGTGGCGGCGGTGGAGGTGGTGGCTGCACCAGCGAGATCTCCTGCACCTTGGACGGCTGCGGCGCGTGGGTGCCGCCTAGCGCAGCGACGGCGAAATAACCCGCCATGGCCACTATCCCCAGCACCACGCCCCCCCACACCATGGGGCCGTAACGATGTTGAAATGATTCCTGTTCTTCTTGCATAAGCTAGTCGGACGGCGCGCCGCCCTACTTCACCAGTTTCTGAGTGACAAGACCGATCTGCGTAATGCCGACCCGCCCGGTCAGATCGAGCACGTCCATGACCAACTGATACTGCACGGTGGATTCACCTTTGATGACGACCGGCAGTTCGGGATCGGCCGCATACAACGAGGCCAGGCGGCTTTCGAGTTCGGCCATCGTGACCGGATAGGTGTCGAGAAAAATATTGCCTTCCGCCGTTATCGTGACGGCCTTGGTCTTGGGTTTAGCCAAGGACACCGCGCTGCTGGCCTGGGGTAGATTGACCTTCACGCCTTGCACCGAGGCAGTGGTCATGATGATGAAGATCAGCAACAGCACGAAGGTCAGATCGACCATCGGTGTGATGTTGATACTGTCGTAGGGTTCGCTATCGCCTTTGACTTCCGCTGACATGCGCCGCGCTCCTGCCGGCTCGCCTAAGCGCCGTAGACTTCGTTGACTTTGGCGATGAACTCATCGCCAAAGACCTGCATGTCGGCATTCAACTCCTTGGCTTTCACACTCAGGTAGTTGTAGCCAAACAGCGCGGGGATGGCGACACCGAGGCCGGCCACCGTTGCCAGTAGCGCGGCGGCCATGCCCGGCGCGATGGCAGCGATGTTGATGTCGCCGGTCTCGGCAATGGTCGCAAAAGTCACCATCACACCCACCACCGTACCGAGCAAGCCTATGAACGGCCCGCCGGAGATGGCGATGGTCAGCAGCACCAGCAGACTGTTCAGACGCTGCTGCTCACGCACAGCAGTCGCGTCGAGCGTGGCCTTGATGGCGTTCAGGGATTTGTCACTCAAACCGACAGCCGCCGCGCCGAGCGTCGAACCGAGACGGCCTCGAACCTGCTCGATACCCTGCTGATAGATCTTGAACAGGGGCGAGTCGCCGAAACTGCGCCTGCCCTGCACCAGCACGTCCAGCGCCCCATCGGCTGCCGAGGTCTGGCTGCGATAGGCAGCAAGAAACCTATTCGTCGCGCGGCGCGCGCGGCCGAGGTAGACAGCCTTGAGGAACATCACCATCACCGCAATAGCGGCCATCAGAATGCATACACCGATCACCGACTGCTCGACGATCGCTTCTTTTCGTCCGAATACGTTCTGAATGATGATGCCGAAGTGACTGGTGGTCTTGGCTTCGCCGTCGGTTGCTGTGGTCTCGGCGGTCTCGTCGGCGCCGTAGCCCACGGTGCGATCATTGTGTTCACCTTCGGTGGCGGCCTGGACGGCGAAAAAATCGGCACTGCGCGCGGCGCCATAGAATTTCAATTCGTCGACCTGCATCGCCAGCACACCTTTGCCGTCGATAGCGGCACCAACGGCGATCGGCCCGCCCATCTCGGCGAGCGTCACCGGCGTCGCGCCGGCCAGTGCGCCATTCACGAATAACTGCAATTGTCCGGCACCCATGGCAACCGCAATGTGCAGCCATTGGCCGGCCACTACCGCGGTCGAACTGGTGGCCGTCGCCGCACCGAGACTGGCGCTGATGCGATCACCCGACAATTTCACGCTCAGCCGCTGCGCACCTTGGCCGCGATCGAGAACATAGCCACCGGCCGCCGGCAGGGTATCGAATTTCACCCACACACTGGCGGCCCAGCCTTTCTCAGGGGACAGTTTCAACTGCGGTGCATCGGCAATGGTGATGCCTACGCTGCCGGACAAGATGCCGCCCATGCCGAGCAAGGACAGCGGGTTGGGCACCACTGACCCGGCCGTGGGCGACGCCTCGACAGCGGCGCCGGAACTGCCCGTGGCGTAAGCCGTGCTGTCCGTCAACTCGCCAGTTGCATCGCCAAAGTGAAACACCGCTGTGGTGTCGACATCGTAGGTAGCACCCGCATCGTCACCCTTGGGCGCGGTCTGATTGCCGAAGTAGAGAAAAAATTTATTGTCCGTCGACTGTGGTTTCACTACCGGCAGCTTGACCCACACCAGGGCAATCTGCGACGCGGCGTCGAATTTCTCGACGTGATATTTAAGCGGTGTTTTGTCGTCACCATCGACGAAACGGAAGTCCGCGCCGCCGTCTTTCACGTTCAGGAATTGTGGGAAGTTGCCACTGTGCAAGCGCAACAGCACCGGCGCATCATGCAGCTCTGTCTTGCTATCCACGCCGCCAGGCGTGGTGTTGACGGTGATGGGCTTGCGCGATATCCAAGCCGCATTCCACCACGCCATGGCGGTGGAACTGAAGCAAAGGACGACCAACGCGACGAGTGCGGTGCGTATCGACACTGAGTTGAAACCTGCGTTGTGCGGCGTGCCGCTACGGGATGATGGCGAGGAGTCTATTGCGAGGATGTGACGGTCAAATGACAAACGGCAAGTAAATCGAGCGCACGCCGCTGCTCAGAAATCGACGCCCACACTGAAGTGCACACGCTGCGAGCCAGCCTTCACGCGCTCGCCGGCACGTAGCGGATAGGCCCATGTCAACATCGCCTGGAGATGCTGGGCGGCTTCCACGCGCAGACCCAGGCCCGTGCTCCACAACATGCTCGAGGACTTAGTGCCCGGCAGCGGCGATTTGACGAACAGCTCGGCGCCATCGGTGAAGGCCAGCAATTGCAGATTCTGCAATTGTGCGGGATAGAAGCGCGACAGATTGGGCGAGCGTAGTTCAAGCGTGGCGGCAACGGCGTTATCGCCCAAGCGTTCGGCTTCGAGATAACCACGCACATCGTCGATGCCGCCGGCGGCGAACTGTTCGTTGGTGATAAGCGGCGCAGCGGCCGCCTGCGCCATCACACGCGCAAACACCGCCGCCCCGCCCCACAGCGGCTGCAGATGGTCAGCACTCAGCTGTAAATAGGCGAAATTCGGCTTGGCATTAAAACGTTTGCGCTCGAATTCTTTCTGCGTATTGCCCAGACCATCGGGGCCGAGATTGAACGAGGCTTCAACGTGGCTTAGCGACTCATGCCAGGAAAAAGTACCGCTGTAAGTCGCCGAAAACTTCAAATAGGAAATCGGCGTAACCACCGCCCCAGCGTCACGGAAGCCGATCTCCTCGTCGAAATCCTTGTAGTCGGCGCCCAGCGACAGGCTGTGGTAGACATGAGCGAAGCTTTGCAGCGGAATGATGTAGCGCGCGCCACTGATGGTGCCGGAACCGATCACGCCCAAGGTGCCGATGGTCGCGACATTGGTATTGGAGCGCACTGCGTAAAGCGCGAGCAGGTGCTCAGAATCCTCAAAGCGCCACAGATAATTGCCGGAGATCACTTCCACTTCGTCGGGCGTGATGGGCGAGAACTGATAGGCGACGCCGATACTGTGTTCGCGCTGCCAGAGGTTATCGTAATGAAGGGCAGCGTTGATGCGCAGACGCGTGGTATCGGCGCTATAGCGATCGTTCATTTCCAGACTGCCGTGCAGTGGCAGGGTGTCCTTAACTTTCAGTTCGACATCGAGCTTGCCCGGCGTGCGACTGGGCTTCAGCACCGGCGTGATGCTGCGATCGTTGGACATCTGCGAAAGCGCTGCGAGTTCGCGTTGCACTTGCGACAAATTGGGCACCTGGCCGGTGGCGAGCGACGGCACCTTGCTCTTGATGCGGCCTAGCGAGAAGTAGCGCGAGCCGGTGACTCGCAGCTGTCCGACCTTGCCCTCGGTGACCTTGAGCACCACCACATCGTTGTTGACGTCCTGCTCGGGAATATCGACGAATACGCTGCCGAAGCCCCGATCGTGATAGAGCGTCTCGAGTTGTTTCTGGGCATTGTTGACGTCTTGAATAGTCTTGTGTTCGCCCATGTGGCCATAGACTGCGCGCTCGACGTCTTCGGTCGGCAAGAGCGTGTTGCCTTCGACGTGGAATTCGAGGATATCGAAACTCGCCTGTGCGCTGCTTGCCGCTGCATCGGTCGCTAGCGCTTCGTCACTCGCCGGCGTGGCGGCGTCGACTATGGGCGACAGCGCCAGCAGCGCGGCAAATGCCCACCGGCTCAAGATTAGATCGCTCATCACTCGCCGAAGCCGAGAAACTCGACCGTGATCGACGACACCATGGACTTGCCAAGATCCTTGACGGTTGAATCGCGATCCTTGAACGA
>JANMJF010000780.1:0-7135 GCA_031371245.1 Pseudomonadota bacterium
AACACGTGTCCGCCGCTCAGAAAGGCGCTGAGTAAATGACGCACGACGCGCTGCTGACCCGTGATGATGCCGTTCAAAGCGGCCGCCAGGCGGCGATGGACATCAGTGGCGCGCGCCACGTCGGCGCTCGTGAAAGGGGCATTCATCGGCTGACTATGTCCTGTGTGGTGCTTATTCGTATGCGCGTTTGAGGCGCTCGCGCTCACGGCGCTGGTGTTTGCCGAGCTTGCCATCGCGCGGTTCTTCGCGCACTGCACTCAAGCTCTGGTGTTCGCGCAGCACCTCGCGCGCCGCGCGGCTCGCATCGGTTTCGCGATACAGGCCTTGGGCGATGGCTGCGCCGACGCGCTGCGCCGAGACGCCCAGCACTTCGACATCGTGCACGTAGGGCGCGCGCTGCACGCGCACGCGGTCGCTGATCTTGATCAGCTTGGCGGCCTTGGCGCGCACGCCGTTGATTTCGACACGGCCGTTGTCGATCGCCTCAACCGCCAAGCCACGGGTCTTGAACAAGCGCACATTGCACAACCAGCGGTCGACGCGCTGAATGGCTTCGCCACCGTGCGCGGCTTCTTCGTTGTGCGGGTAAGGCTGGCCGTGCATGATGGGTGGTGCCTCGAGGCGCCAAAAACCTTGTCCTTAACACTAACGCAGGTCGACCGTCGTGACCACCGAACGCCAATTCATTCCGCTCGATATCGCTGTCCTCACCATTTCAGACACGCGCACGGAAGACACCGACAAGTCCGGCAAGCTGCTGGCCGAGCGCGTGCTTGTGGCCGGCCATCGCGTCTTCGAGAAATGCATCTGTCGCGATGACATCTATGCCATTCGCGCGCTCGTTTCGCGATGGATTGCCGAGCGCCGGGTGAATGTGGTGCTGACTACCGGTGGCACCGGCGTGACCGGCCGCGATGGCACGCCCGAAGCGGTCACGCCGCTGTTCGATAAGACGCTCGACGGTTTTGGCGAAATGTTTCGCGTACTCTCCTACCAGGACATCAAGACCTCCACCCTGCAGTCGCGCGCTGTCGCTGGTGTCGCCAATGCCACCTACATTTTTTGTCTGCCGGGTTCTGGCGGAGCCTGCACCTTGGGCTGGGATGCGCTGATCGTGCACCAGCTCGATTTTCGCACTCGCCCGTGCAATCTTGTTGAATTGATGCCGCGACTGTTGGAGCGTTGAACGTGCCGATACGACAGCGGGCGATAGCCCAGCAGCGGCGCGGCGCAAGTGCCACTGGATGGATGGATTGCGCGCTCGTCGCGATTGCTCAAAGGGGCGATGGTATTGGCCGCTACTGCAATCGTTCTGTTTTTCCGCGGTCTGACCGCCATCGAAATCCATCAAACTTTAAGTGACGAAGCGAATGAACAGCAGGAATCTAACCACCATCGCGGGCACCATGTTCGCCATATTTCTTGGCAGTGCAGCGCAGGTGATTCAGGCGGCAACACCGGTGTATCTGATCACGCCCGATTCTCCCGATTTGATCGGCGAGTTGGGGCAGACCACCACCGTCTACGAAGACACCATTTCAGATCTGGCGCGCAATTTCGACCAGGGTTATCGCGAAATGCGCCTGGCCAATCCCAAGGTCGATTCCTGGCTGCCGGGCACTGGCACCGACGTCCTGGTGCCGTCGATGTATGTGATTCCAAAAGCGCCTCGCGACGGCATCGTGATCAACACTGCAGAAATGCGCATTTATTACTTTAATGGCAAGGATGCAAGTGGCGCCAAGCGCCTGCTGACCTTTCCGATCAGTATCGGTCGCGAGCAATGGGTGACACCTAAAGGACGCACTACGGTCGTCGGCAAGGTCAAAAATCCCGCCTGGCATCCGCCTAAATCGATACGCAAGGAGCACGCCGAGGAGGGTGACATCCTGCCCACCGTAGTGCCTGCCGGTCCGGATAATCCGCTGGGTACCCATGCCCTCTTGCTCGGCATCGACGGCTATCTGATTCATGGTACCGACAAGCCGTTCGGTATCGGCATGCGGGTGACCCACGGCTGCATTCGCATGTATCCGGAAGATATCGTGACGATGTTCAACGCCACGCCGGTCGGCACGCCTGTGTATATCGTGAACCAACCGATCAAGGTTGGAATTGCGAGCGGCAATATCTACCTCGAAGTGCATCCCCATCTCGAAGAGGAGCAGGTTGCGGCGGGTGAGGAGCTGTATTCCACAGCAGTTAAGTTGATCCTTGAGCGCGTCAAAGACTATGACGCGGCCTTGGTCTGGTCGGATATCAAGCATGCGCTGGAGAGCCCGACCGGCGTGCCCCATATAGTTGGTACGGTGCAGCCTAAATCGAGCAACAACGCGTCGACGGGCAGCTCGGGGCAACACGTCGCGCGAAACTAAGTCGCGCGTGTCTGGACGCGTCACTCGATGCAGTGTTTCAGTGGTTTAGGGCGCCCAATAATGAAGAACCCCGCCGAAGCGGGGTTCCAGAACTCAAAGTAACGGATTCCGTTACTTGTGCATGATCTTTTCGAACACGCGGTCGAGACGATCCTTGTTCTCGTTGCAGCAAGCCTGTGCGGCGTCGGCACCGGCCTTAGCAGCGTCGGCAGTCGCCTGGGCGGCCGTCGCGGCAGCCTTGGCATCGGTAGCAGCCTTCAGCGCAGCAGCGGCGTTGGAGGCGGCGGTCCTGGCGTCAGACGCGGCGCTGGTCGCCTTAGCGTCAACAGCCGACAGCTGCTCGGGGGTCACCGTCGAACAGGCGCTCGTCAGGCCAAGAACGGCGCAAACGGCCGCAAGCTTCAATACATTGGTCATCGTGGTCATCCTCCTAACTCAGGGGGGCTAGTTTAAGAAACGTGGGTCTCGAAGTGAGATTAACTTTAGCTCTCGATTGCGTGAATGATGAACGAAAAGTTCAATTGACGCAACGCAAATTAACGATTTTTTCTGAACCGGTCCTGAAGCCCGGTGCGAGCCAGCGGCGCGGTCGGCCCGGGTTCAGCATCGCGCAGCGCGCGAACTTAAGGCGAAGCGGGCGGCGACTGACCACTGCCCCAGACGCGACTCGCACTCGGCGCTATACGGGAACGCTGACCGTGTCGCGCGAGCAGCATCTGCCCCACGGCGCGATCGAAGCTGTCCATCTTATGCGCGTCGCAATATTCCCGCAGCCAGGCCAGTGTCGTTTCCAACGCTTCGCCGCCAGTCGCATCGTAGGTCTCGGGTGCAAGGCTGTTGAACGCCGTCAGATACCCCATCAGATAATCACGGAAACTGGTCGTTTGGGTTACATCCTGCGCGGACTGTGCAAATTGATTACACGACCGTCCGCCGGCGCCCCAAATCGCGAAATTGCCTTGGCTGTCTGCGGCGGACACAAGACCTGCGCAGAGGCAGGCAAATGTACCTGCCAGGTAAAGCATGGGCGTTTTCATATCAGCCCTGGAATGCGGGGCTGGCGATTGAACTGTGATTTTAGAAAGTCCATTTGGTCGGCGAGTATGCGGCGATTGGAGAGCGCGAGGAATTCGGCCCAGTTGGGCACATAAGGTATGGCGAGCAGCGGCATGGTCGCCTGCTCAGGCGTGCGACCGCCCTTGCGGGTATTACAACTGCGGCAGGCGCTGACCACGTTCGACCAGCGATCGGCGCCGCCTCGAGAGAGCGGCATGACGTGATCGCGGGTCAACTGGTAGTCGGCGAAATGGTGGCCGCAATAGAGACACAAGTATCCGTCGCGCCGGAACAACTCGTGGTTGCTGAGCGGCGGCACGTGACGCTGTGGGTGCTGGCCGCGCTTCGAATGCTTGATCGCGATGATCGAGTGGACAGTGACCGACGAACGTTCAACGCGGCCGCGCGGATAGCCACCATGGAAGGTGAAGGCATTTTCGCCGGCAGTCCATGCCACCAGATTGCGACTGTACAAACACACGGCGTCCTGCCAGGGAATCCAGCGGATCGGTGCTCCGGCGACATCGAGTCTCAAGATGAGTGGCGTGGACATAACCCCTGCGAGCGCGTCCGTCATTGCTGTCATTGGACGGCGCGAACGGCTAGATTCTCAGCGCAAAGAAAACTCGAAGCAAGTACGCCAGCAACGGCCTGCGCCGCCGCGCTGAATTGACTACGGAGATTGCATTGATGTCTGACCTGCATCGCCTGCGCGAGTTGATGCGGCGCCTGCGTGCGCCCCAAGGTGGCTGTCCCTGGGACCTTAAGCAGACCTTCGCAACCCTGGTACCGCATACCATCGAAGAGGCTTATGAAGTTGCTGACGTGATCGCGACCGGCGACCTGGGTGAATTGCCAGCCGAACTTGGCGATCTTCTGTTTCAGATCTTGTTCTACAGCCAGTTGGGCGAAGAACAGGGGCGCTTCGCCCTGGATGATGTGATGTCCGCCCTTGAGCACAAGCTGGTGAGCCGCCACCCGCATGTATTCGCTGACGCGCTGGTGAGTGATGCGACGGCGGTGGTGACTCAATGGGAAGCGAGTAAGGCGCGTGAACGCCGCGCGCGGCAGCAAGGAGCGATGCTAAGCGAACTCGACGACGTGCCACAGGCACTGCCGGCGCTGAGTCGCGCAGGCAAGCTGCAAAAACGCGCGGCGCGGGTTGGCTTCGATTGGCCCGACGTGTCCGGGCCGTGGCAGAAGGTGCACGAGGAAAGCGCCGAACTCGCGGCTGCAGTTGCGCTGGGCGAGCAGGCAGACATCGCGGCAGAGATCGGCGATCTACTCTTCGCCGTGGTCAATCTGGCGCGCCATCTCGATACTGACCCGGAGGCGGCTCTGCGTGCAGCAAATCGCAAGTTCGAACGCCGCTTTCGCCATATCGAAGCAGCCGTAGCGGCACGTGGCCAGCGTTTGGAGCACTGCGATCTCAAGACCCTGGACGCCTTGTGGGATGCGGCGAAAAGCGCAGGCCTATAGCAGCCGGCAGCCGAAAAAACTATTGAGTGTCGCCCCTGCGCAAGCAGCTCAACGATCGCGCTTAACGATGAAGTCCGCAATCATCGCCAGCGTCTGGCCGCGTGCACCCAGTGGTGCAAGGCTGTCGATGGCCGCCTCGCACAGGCGGCGCGCGGTGGCCTTGGCCTCAGCCATGCCGAGCAGATTGGGATAGGTGGGTTTGTCACGGTCTGCATCGGAGCCTTGCGGCTTGCCGATGACCTCGGTCGCGCCTTCGATGTCGAGAATATCGTCCTGCACTTGGAAAGCGAGCCCGATGCAGGTCGCATAACGTTCCAGGCGCTGATCCAGTTCGTCGTCGTCACTACCGCTGGCGAGCAAACCGAGTTTGACGCTGGCGCAGATCAGCGCGCCGGTCTTGTGTTTGTGCATGTTCTCGAGTTCGGCTAGCGTCAGCTTCTTGCCCACCGCAGCGAGATCCAGCGCCTGCCCGCCGGCCATACCACGCGAGCCGCTGGCGTGGGCGAGAACCTCGACCATCGCCAGCCGACAGTCACTGGGCAACTGCGCGGCACCTTTGCTCAACAGCGATTCGAAAGCCAGCGCTTGCAGGGCGTCGCCGGCGAGGATGGCGGTGGCTTCATCGAATTGGCGATGGCAGGTCGGGCGGCCACGGCGCAGGTCGTCATCGTCCATGGCCGGCAGGTCGTCGTGAATCAGGGAGTAGGCGTGGATCAGTTCAACCGCGACGGCGGCTGCGTCAAGCAGGTCGAGCGAGACACCGAGCGCCATTCCGGTGGCATAGGTCAGTACGGGCCGAATGCGCTTGCCCGGCGCGAGCACGGCATAGCGCATCGCTTCGTGTAAGCGCTTGGGTGCCTGATCGGCGGGCGGCAGAAAGCGTTCCAGCGCCGCATCGGCACGCGCTTTGAGCGGCGCGAGATGGTGTTCAAGGCTAGTCACAGACGCTCAATCTTGGTCGGGAAGGGCGAAGTCCTGCAGGGACTCCTGATGATTGTCAGTGGCCAGTTTCAGCACCTTTTGTTCGGCGGCGCGCAGTGCCCGCTGACAGGTGCGGGCGAGTTGCATGCCGCGTTCGAACTGTTTGATGGAATCCTCGAGCGAGAATTCGCCTTGCTCCATCTTTTCAACCAGCGTTTCCAGTTCCCCCATCGCCGCTTCGAAATCGATGGCCGTTTCCACTGGCTCGTTCTTTGCCACGCGCTCGCCCCGCTAGATCGCTCGCGAGTTGACGCAAGCGCTTGGTTACAAGAGGCGGCGACTCTACTGACGCGGGCTTGACGGGTCAACGCCGTAACGGCTTGACGCTTCCGCGCGGCCGCATTTAGACTCAGTCCAAGTTTAGACTTAGTCTAAATTTTGCCCGGATAACAAGCTCACGAAAGATTCTTCTACGAGGAGGAACCCCGTCATGTCCCTTAAAGACTCCAAGACCGAAGGCAACCTGAAGGCCGCGTTTGCCGGCGAATCCCAGGCCAATCGTCGCTACCTGTATTTCGCGCAGAAGGCGGATGTCGAAGGCTACAACGACGTCTCTGCCGTTTTCCGTTCCACTGCGGAAGGTGAGACCGGCCATGCGCACGGCCACCTCGAATACCTTGAGGAGGTGGGCGACCCGGCCACCGGTAAGCCGATCGGCAGCACTTCTCTGAATCTCCAGGCCGCCATTGCTGGCGAGACCCACGAGTATTCGGATATGTACCCCGGTATGGCCAAGACCGCCCGCAGCGAAGGCTTCGACGAAATTGCGGATTGGTTCGAGACCCTGGCCAAGGCCGAACGCTCGCACGCCAACCGCTTCCAGAAAGCGCTCGACTCGCTGGGTTGAGCGTCAGCGGGTAGCCGCCGAGACAGAAGCCGGGCCTGCGCCCGGCTTCTGGTTCTAAACCCGGCAAAAACAGGTCATAAACATGAACGATCCCACTGGTGAACGCCGCGAGGGCGGTCTGGAAGCCCCCACGCGTCACCCCATTGCCTGGCAGGATGCTGGGTTTTATGACCCGGCAGCGCTCGAAAAAGAACTCGAGCGTGTTTATGACATCTGCCATGGTTGCCGTCGGTGTGTGAGTCTGTGTAACGCTTTCCCGACCTTGTTCGACCTCGTCGACAACTCCAGCACCATGGAAGTCGACGGCATCGCGAAGGCCGATTACGGCAAGGTCGTCGATCAGTGCTACCTGTGTGATTTGTGCTACATGACCAAGTGCCCCTACGTGCCGCCCCAC
>JANMJF010000783.1:0-3749 GCA_031371245.1 Pseudomonadota bacterium
CCCAGGAATCGGCAATCTTCTCCTGCACCATCTGTTTGCGCGCCAGCAACTCACCCTTGGTGGTGCGCGACAGCGCGCGCTCGCACATCATTTCAAGCGCGCGCCGCGCCTGCGCCACGGTGCGCATGGCGTGATGCAGACGGCCACCGCCGAGGCGCACCTGGGCGACCACGAAAGCGTCGCCGCGTCCGCCCAGCATATTGTCCTTCGGCACCCGCACCTGCTTGTAGGCCATGTAGGCATGGGTGGCCTCGGGTTCGCCGTAGAAGGTGAGATTGCGCTTGATCTCTACACCCGGCGTGTCGGCCGGCACGATGAACATCGACATGCGTTTGTAGGGCGCAGCATCGGGGTCGGTGACCGCCATGACGATGAAAAACGCCGCATAGCGCGCGTTGGACGAAAACCATTTCTCGCCATCGATCACCCAGTGTTCGCCGTCCGGCACGGCGCTGGTTTTGAAGACCAGCGGATCGGCGCCGCCCTGCGGCTCGGTCATGGAAAAACACGACACGATTTCATTGGCCAGCAGCGGTTCGAGAAAGCGCTTTTTCTGATCCTCGGTGCCGTAGTGGGCGAGGATTTCAGCATTGCCGGTGTCAGGTGCCTGGGCACCGAACACGATGGGTCCGAAACGCGAGCGGCCAAACAACTCGTTCATGAGCGCGAGTTTCAACTGGCCATAACCCTTGCCGCCCAGTTCAGGGCCGAGATGGCAGGCCCACAGCCCGCGCGCGCGGACCTTGGCCTGCAACGGGCGCACTAGTTTTTTGAAGCGCGGATCGTGGATGTTCCACTGGCTGCCGAGCAGATGATCGAGCGCTTCGACCTCGTGTTTGACGAAATGATCGATCCAGTCGAGCTGGAGTTGAAAGTCCGGGTCGGTGGCAAAAGACCACATGCTGGGTTCCTCTCTGTTTTTTCAGGCGTTCAAGGGTGCGCACTGCTTTGCACCAGGCGACCTTCGTCGACCGGCACGAGCAGCAGGGTCGCGATGATTAGCACCACCGTGAGGCCGCTCCAGGCGCCGGGCCAGGAATGGGTACGATCGACGAACAGACCGAACAACGGCGGCAGCACGATGATGCCGGGATACATGATCGACATCGCCACACCGACCGTGCGGCCCTGACGTTCAGGGCCGGCGATTTCGGCCACCAACGCGATCCAGTTGCCATGCCAGCCGAGCGCGCAAAAAGCCTGCACGGTGACCAGGATGGCTATCAGCCACAACGGCGTGCCATGGGGCAGCCAGCCCAACGCCAGCGCGCCTGCAGCCGACAGCGCGATGGGCAGCATCAGGGCCGGCCGGCGACGGCGGGCAAATAACTTGTCGCTGGCGACGCCCCACAACACCCGTCCGGCGGCACCGGCGATTTGAGCCAACACCAGCAAGCTCGCTGAGCGGGTCACGGCGATGTCCTGGGTTTCTTTCAGAAAGATGGCGAGATAGGTAATCAAGGTGAACTGGCCGAGCGTGGCGAGCGCACCAGACAGGCCGAGCAACACTACGTCACGGGTGAGGAAATCGACAAAACGCGGCAGCCGATGGTGGACCGTCGCCGGGGCAGCGATTTCTGAGGTTTGGTAAGCAAACTGACACAGGGCCGCGCTCGCGAAGCAGGCCAGACCGCCGCTCGCCACTGCCAGGCGCCAGCCGGCGGCCAGCGCGATCACTGGCAACAGGGCGGCGGCCAAGGCGCCGCCCAGGGGAATGCCGGTCTGCCGCACGCCCATCGCCATGCCGCGCTGCTCGATGGGAAACCACAGCATCACGGTCTTGCTGCCGGCCGGCGTTTGAAAGGCCGCGCCGACACCGGCACAAAACAGCGCCAGTAAGGCGCCCTCAAAGCTATCGGTGGCGAGCACCGCGAGGCAAAACAGGCCGACCAGCACATTGCCCCACACCAGCGCGGCGCGCTCGCCCTTGACGTCCACCACCCAGCCCGCCGCGAACATGGCGAGCAGCGAGCCGGCCATGATGGCCGAATTGAACATGCCGACCTGGGCACGGGTGAGGGCGAGGTCGGCCTGCAGGAAGGGTGCGAGCGTCGGCACACCCTGCATCACCAAGGACACCGCTATCTGGGCGAGCAAGGCGAGGCTGAGCATGAACCACGGACGCGGCGCGGCGGGCGATGAGGACGGCATAGCGTGACAATACTCGAACGGTGGGCATCCCGCGCGTTACGGCGCTGCGCGCTAAAACAACACGCTCACGGCATCGCATTCGCGCACTTCAAGTTCGAACTCGAAGATGGCGACGTCCTCACGCATATGTTCGAGCGAGGTCGTACCACTCAGCGGTACCACGTCGATGTGGGTCAGATAGCGGAACAGGATCTGTGCCGGCGAGCGGCCATGGCGCTGCGCGAGGATGCGCAGGCTTGAACTGGCGAGCGCGTCGGGATTGGCGGTCAGCGTCCAGAAGCTCTGATAGACGACATGGTGGGCGCGACAATAGGCGCGCAGTTCGCGATCGTGATGAGTGCGGGCGTAGAAACGATTCTGCAGCACCGCAGGTTTGATCGCGGCGGCGCGATACAACGCATCGAATTCCGCCAGTGCATAGCAGTTGCTGATACCAAGCTGACGCACCACGCCGCTGCCGACCAGTTGCTCCATCGCGCGCCAGGCGAGCAGGGTGCGGGCACGACTCTCAAGGGGTGAATGCAGCACCAGGGCATCGAGGTAAGTGGTGCGCAGATTGTCGCGCGACGCGGCTACCGACTGTTCTATCTGGGTTGCCAGCGGCGCGCTGAGGGCGTAGGGCAGGCGCTCGCGATCCTGCCCCGACGGCGGTGTGAACTTGGTTTGCAGATACAGCGTTTCGCGTGGCGGTAGCCCGGTCCTGGCGAGGCCCGCGCCCACCCCGGCTTCATCGTAATGTTTGGGTTGCGCGGCGGTGTCGATGGCGCGAAAACCGGCCCGCACGGCGCTCTCGACCAGCGCGGCTGTGCGCTCACCTTTCCAGGCCGTGCCGTAGAGCAGGCGCGGCATGCGCACGCCGGCGCTGGTGAGGATGTCATCGGCCTGACGTACTACTGTCATCGCGGTCGACCCGCAGCCGGCCAGCACTGACTTTGCATGGGCGCCCCTCGAAAGTCTTGTCCTCGTGCATCTTAATCGGCATCCTCCCGGCGCGGGCAGTCCCGCAGGGCGCGACCCTGACGCGCTCGGGATCACGCGGCTTGTAGCGCCAGCTGCCACCGTGCACGCTGGCCGACGCCCCATCCCGTGCTTGGCGGGTGTCAATCGAATTCGACTCCGAGGAGATTAGCGATGTCTCGAGACCAGCGGCGCGATCTGCGCATTGTGGTGATCGGCGCCGGCATGGCCGGCATTCTGGCCGGTATCAAACTGCGCGAGGCCGGCCACAGCAATTTCGTCATCTACGAAAAGGCCGCGCAACTGGGTGGCACGTGGCGCGAGAATACCTATCCGGGTATTGCCTGCGACGTACCCGCCCACCTCTACACCTACACCTTTGAACCCAATCCGCAGTGGAGTCATGTGTTTGCGCCAGGGGCCGAGATTCAGGCCTATTTCGCGGGCGTCGCGCAGAAATACCAGGTCATCGCTTCGATCAAGTTCAATACCGAGATCACGCGCTGCGTGTTCGACAACGGTCGTTGGCAGCTCACCACCGCGCAGGGCGAGCAGGATGTCGCCGATGTTGTCATCGCCGCGACCGGCGTACTGCATTATCCCAACCTGCCCGACATCGCCGGTCTCGACGATTTCAAGGG
>JANMJF010000796.1:0-4656 GCA_031371245.1 Pseudomonadota bacterium
GGATATTCTGGCCTTGCTTGAGGCTGACGCCGCTCAACAGCGGCTTCTGAATCAATTCGACGAACGCTTCTTTGGGCAGCCGCACCAGTTGGCCATCGCACAACATGCGAACGGTCGCGTTGCGACTCGAACCTGCCACCAGTGCCTCCTCGCCGAAGGCGTCGCCCGGCCCGATCAACGCCAGCCGATAGCCCGGCGCGCTGGGGCCGGCGCTGCGCATCACCTCACAACGGCCCTGGGCGATGATGTAGTAAAAATCGCCGGGCGCGCCCTGGCTGACGACCTCCTCACCTTCGCGGACTTCGACTTCTTCGAACAAACCGAAAATGCGATGGATGTTCGACGCTGGCAGCCGCGAGAACAGCTGGGACTGCAGCATCCGCGTCATCCAATCGCCATCGTCGTCGTCACTGGCGTCGAGTTCGTTGACCTGCACCGAGCAATAGCTACCGGCACCATCGGCCGCCATCAGGCGATCGAGCAGGTCGCGTGCAACGCGCAATACCGCAACCTGGGTCTCGGCTCGCGCGGTCATCTTGCGCGGCTGCAACTGGGCAATCGGGTGGGCGGCAGCGGACGTGCCACCGCTCAGGCGCTGCACCACCTGCCCGTCACTGCGCAGTTCGAGTCGCCCTTCGAGCAGATAGATGGTGTAGGCGTCGCGGTCGCCTTCCTTGAACAGGATATCGCCACGCCGATAGCGCAACACTTCCGCCTGGTCGAGCACCTCGGTCCGACTCGACGACGACAGCGCCGCGAGTGGCACCAGCGTATCAATCAGATTTTCGAATTTCGATTCCAGTGCCGACATCGGGGTCACGCATGGCTGCTGAGCAAGGGGCTGCTATTGGTTTCGTGTCGGCCCCCCGCATGGTTGGGCCCATGGACGCGCCCGAGCTTAGCCTTTGGACGGCGGCAGTGCCTGTCTCGTCCGACCCAAGTGTGAAAGGGATCACGGCACGCCAGGGCAGACCCTGGGCTCGCGCCGCGTGCTAACCAGCGGCGTGAGCGCCTCGTTAAATTCGCCACCGGGCACTGGCCGCAGCGCCCGCGAGCGAATCGAATCAGCGTAGACTGCTGCCAGTCCAGCCAGCCCGGGAAATGTGTCGTGGTCACCGAGGAGACAAAGTCCATCCAACGTCGCATCCTGGAACTACAGACTGAGCACCGTGATTTGGATGAGGTGGTCAACACGCTGTCGAATCGGATCGACGTGGACCAACTGCTATTGCGTCGCATGAAAAAACGGAAATTGCAGCTCAAGGACCAGATCGCCCATTGGAAGAGCCAGTTAATCCCCGACCTCGACGCTTGATTCGCGCCAGGAAAAGGATTTTTCAAAAACGAGCGCCTCATGGCAGTAGATCAAGAATCACTTAAGTCCCGGTTCGGTTATCTGGTTCCGCTCAACAAGCTGCCGGTCGACCGACAGTCACGGTTGCTCGCCCAATCGGACGTGATTGAGTTACGCAAGAAAGAGACCCTGTTCAGGCAGGGCGACCGCGACGATTTCACCTTCTACGTGCTCGACGGCGACCTCGAAATGTTTGCAGACGAATCCCTCATCAGACGCGTTAGCGGCGGCGAAGGCGCTTCCTTTCAGCCGTTGGCGCAACTTCAGCCTCGGCAGATGACGGCCATCGCAAAAACCAAGGCCAATGTGCTGCGCGTGCGCCGCAGTCTGCTCGAACAATTGCTCAGCCTGGACAGCCCGGTGGGTCCCGACAACGGCATCCCAAGTGGTGTCGAAGTCGAGGAAATGGAAGCCGAACAGTCCGGCGACTGGCTCATGACCCTGCTCCAGTCGGAGCTGTTCACGCGCATTCCGCCGGCCAATATCCAGGGCCTGCTCGACACCCTGGAGCCGGTCACGGTGCAGGCCGGCGATGAAGTCATCAAACAGGGGGAAGCGGGCGATTATTACTACGCAGTGCAAAGTGGCACCTGCGAGGTGGTGCGCAAAGGCAGTAACCAGCGCGAAATACGCCTGGCGGAACTCGGCCCCGGCGATACGTTTGGCGAAGAGGCACTGATTTCCGGGGCGCGCCGCAATGCCACTGTGCGCATGACCACGGCCGGCGAGCTGGCGCGTCTGACCAAGGCCGACTTCACGCGCCTGGTCAAAGCGCCGCTGTTGACCTTGGTGGACCGTGTCGAGGCTGAGCAGCGGGTCACGCACGGCGCGCGTTGGCTGGACGTTCGCTTTGAGGACGAACACGCCCACAACGGCCTGCCCGCTAGCCTCAACATCCCGCTGGGCGTGCTGCGCACGCGCGCTGACGAACTCGACGAAACGGGCCGCTACGTCGCCTATTGCGACACCGGTGGCCGCAGTTCTGCGGCGGCTTTTCTGCTCGCCGAGCGCGGTTTCGAAGTGTGTTATGTCGAAGGCGGCGCGGTCGATGAACTCACGTCGCCAGCCAAGCCAGCGCCTACGTCGAGCCCCGCTCAGACGGTCCCAGTCATATCGACCACCGCGCCGGTGGTGGCCGCCGCGCCGCCGCCCGCCGACGCCGTGCTGGAAGCTGCCGCGCGCGCCTCGTCGTTGGGTGCCGAGGTGGCAAAAGCCGACCTCACCATCGAACAAGCGCAGAAGATGATGGCGCAAGCTCAGGCCATGAAGGCCGAGGCCGAACACTATGTGGCCGACAAGCTTGAGCGCGAGCGTAGCCGGCTCGAAGCCGAGTTCGGCGAACTCAAGCGCAAAATGAGTGAGGCCGAGGCACTCAAGACGGCACTGGCCGAGCGCGAGCAAGCGGCCCAGGCCGAAGCCGTGCGTCAGCAGGCCCAGGCCACCAGCCGCGAACAGGCCTTGGCTGCGCGCGCGCAGGAACTGCAACAGCGCATGGCAAGCGAAACGGCCTTGTTCAATCAGCGCCTGGCCGACGCTGAGCAAGTCAAAGCCGCGCTCGCCCAGCAGCAACGCGAAGCGGCCCACGCCGACATCGCCCGCCAACGTCTTGCCGAAGAACAGGTGCGCATCCAGCAGGAGGGCCGCGAGCTCCACGAGAAACTGGCGGAAGTCGAACAGCTCAAAGCCACCCTCGAACGCCAGCAACACGCCAGCGAAGTGGACGCCGCCGGCCGTCTGCGTCTGCAGGAACAGCGCATCGAGCGCGAAGCGCAACTACTGACCACTCGTCTGGCTGAGGCCGAAAAACTCAAGACCACACTGCTCGCCCAGCAGGCGCTGGCCGAGCAAGAGGTCGCACGCGAACACCAGGAGGTGGACCAGCGGCTGGAGGAACTTGAGCGCACCGCCGCCCTGCGCCTGCGCGAGGAAGAACAGCGCCTGGCCGAACTCTACCAGCAACAGGCCGACAAGCTTGAGTGCATGCAGGCCGGACGTGAAGCGGAACTGCGTGATGCGTTGCGCAAGGAGTTGGCGAGCGAACGCGGCAAGTTCGAATTGGCCGTATCCCGCGCCACTGCTGAACTCGATCGGGCGCGCGACGAACGCGCAGCCGCGATTGCCGCCAAGGAAGCCACCGCCGCCGACGCGCAGCACATGATCGACGATTACAAGCGCCAGCAGCAGACCATGCTCACCGAGCAGCAGGCCTTATTCGCCCGCGAGCGTGAAAAGCTGCGCGCCGAAGCGGACCGCATCGAAACGCTCAAAGCCGAGGCCATGCGTGTGCGCAAGGAGGCGGAAACCCTGAAAGCCACCGCCGAACGCGAACTCAACGCGGCCCGCAGCCGCAAAGCCGCCGCCGACAACGCGGCAAGTGCGCGTGAAATCGATTCACATATCAACGAAATCGAAGAGCGTGCGTCGGCTGCCAGCCGCGAACTCAAGCAGGCCATCGAGGCCGAATCCGCTATCGTCTATGCCGCCGAGGAGCACGAAGACGAGCTCGGGCGCAGCTACAACACCGCGACCGAGATCAACCAGCTTCTCGACAAGGAACTCAAGGACTGGGTGGGCGAACAGGACGACGCGCAAGAAATACACATGCAGCGCGAGATTCTGTCGCGGCAGAAGGAAATGGTCGATCGTATCCGCGCGCGCGCCGTCACTGCCCAGGCACAACAGAAGCAGCAGACGCAGAGCATGTTGGACGAGATTCAGAGCCAGCTCGCACCGCGCGGCTAGACAAAAACCAAGCCCATGCTTGCGCAATGGCGACCGCGACGCGAGCGCCAGGCTAGCGCACAAGAAGTACTGCGAGGATCGCCAAGCACTAGTCGCCGGCGCGTAACGCCGCAACCCCAGCGGCGTCAGCAGTGGTTGAATCCTGGCCGATACCATGTTTTACAATGGCTTTGAACATCAACACCTGTGGGCGACATGTCGAACCAACGTTTTTCCGGCACCGATACATACATCGTAACCGATGACCTCATGATGGCCGTCAACGCCGCCGTCACTTTGCAGCGTCCGCTGCTCGTCAAGGGCGAACCGGGCACCGGCAAGACCATGCTGGCTGAGGAGATCGCGCGCTCGCTCGGTCGTCCTCTGATTCAATGGCACATCAAATCCACCACCAAAGCCGCACAAGGATTGTATGAATACGACGCGGTGGCGCGACTGCGCGATTCGCAGTTGGGAGAAAAGGGTGTCAACGACATCGCCAACTACATCGTCAAGGGCAAGTTGTGGGAGGCCTTTGAAGCCGATAACCAGCCGGTGCTGCTGATCGATGAAATCGACAA
>JANMJF010000003.1:0-3051 GCA_031371245.1 Pseudomonadota bacterium
TTAAAAATGTAATTGTTACAGGTACCGTAACCGGCAATGACGGGCGTAAGTTAAGTAAATCGCTCGGCAATTATACCGACCCAAATATAGTAATGGACCAGTATAGTGCTGACGCTCTTCGGTTTGTACTTCTATCATCACCGGTGATGGCCGGAGAGGATGTCAATCTCTCAGATAAAGATATCTCCGATACACACCGTAAACTTAGTATGATTTGGAATATGTATGACTTTTTTACGCTGTATGCCGACGTCGATCACGAGCTCATCTGGGAATTGACGCAAACGCGATTGCCAGAATTGCTTCGAGCAATTCGCCTGATCACAATTTTGCCGCACGCTCGTTGATTTTCAATCTGGTGGCTGACGCTATTCCCACGAAATCGATCCGGCGACAGGTGAGCCGCTGCAGAACGACGTTGCCTCGGTGACTGTGTTGCACCCCTCGTGCATGTTAGCCGATGCCTACGCGACCGCTTTGATGGTGATGGGCGCACAACGGGGTCTGGCGCTGGCCAGCCGCCAGCATTTCGAAGCCTTATTCCTGGTGCGAGACGCGGATGGCTTTGCGCCGCATGCCACACCACGCTTTCCCGCGTCGCGCTGACCCCGAGGCGACTCAGGCCGAGGCTGCGAAAAACCGGTCGAAAAACAGCTGCTCGACCGGCAAACCCTTGGCGCCCAGCAAGCGGCTGACGGTGTCGCACATCGGCGGCGCGCCGCACAGATAGGCATCGATGTCGCGGGCGTTTTCGACAGCATGTTGCACGGCGCGGGTGACCGTGCCGCACGCACCCTGCCAGTCATCGCCGTCCTGCACACCATCGAGCGTCGGCATGAAATCGAGATGCAGGCCGAAGCCGGCGCGCAACTCATCGAGATAAGGCAGGTCTGGTGGACGACGCGCGCCGTAGAACAGAGTGAAGCTGCGCCTATCGCCACGCTCGCCCGCTGCGCGCAACATGGCCATCACCGGTGCCAGGCCAGAGCCGATGGCACACATCACCACCGGCCGCTCGCCGTCGCGCAGATAGCTCGCGCCAAAGGGGCCGCGCACCGCCAGCGAATTACCCGCTTGCAGTTCGCTGATACGTCCCGAGAACGCGCCGCCCTCGATGCGTTTCAGGAGAAAACTCAAGCGCCGATCCGAGGACGGCGACGACGCCATGGAGTAATTGCGCCACAACCTGCCGTGCGCGCCCGGCAATCCAAGCTCGACGAACTGTCCGGCATAAAAATGCAAGGCCGCAGGCAGCGTCACCTGCAGTTCCCACAGTTCGGGCGTGAGTTGCGCGACGGCTGCCACTTCGGCCTCGAAGCTCGCCGGCGTCAACACCGGCAAGGCCCGTTCGTCAGGCAAACGATGATCGCGGATCAGCAGATCACTCAAAGGTGTCGCGCGACACAGCAAGGCCCAGCCGTTATCGCGCTCGTTGTCGGGCAAGGCGTAGGCACTCACCTCACCAAGCTCGACCTCGCCATCGTCTATCAGGTACTTGCAGGTCGAACAGCGGCCGTGGCGACAGCCATACAGCAGCTCGATGCCTTGTCGCAGTGCGCCATCGAGGATGGTTTCGTTTTCGCCGACAGTAAACGTCTGCCCGCCGGGCGCGAGCTCGACCAGATATTGCGTTCCGCTCATGAGAGCAACTCAGGCGCGATGCATCTGGGTCACATCACTGGTCAGAATGAACTTGTCGGGCTCGGTCATCACCCGCCCGACGTAAGTCGACATGATCACCAGCCATTGCGACATGGACAGTTCGGCACCGAGTTCCTCGGCGACCTTGTTCAAATCGACTTCGATGCGGCCGCCAGGCGCGGTGATCTTCCAGTAGGTGCCGTGATCAGCCACCACCAGATCCGGATCTTCGCGCTCCAGTACTTCAAGTGTGGCCTGCGCTTCGGGCGAACCCTGCATCAGCACTAGCGAGACATCGGTGCGGCCGGGGCTGTTCATGACTGCTCGGACAAACGAGACGTGAAACCGAGCGCGCGGATCAACTGCGCGGTGTTGGCACAGGCAGCGGCATGGGAGGCCTGAAATTCCAGGCCCAGACTCGGTGCCAGTGCATAGACCGGCGCCAATGCTTGTGCGGCGGCATCAGCCCGTGCGCTCCAATCGTCGAGCCAGACCTGGATCACAGCCTGGTTGTGCGCGCAATGGGGGCTGGCGGCATCGACCACCATGGTCACAAAAGCCTGGGTCGCGGCAAGGTTGCGGCGGCGATCCCGTTCGACGGTCATGACGATGTGTGGCGCGACCGCGTCGTCGTTCGGCAAGGCACCGCGCCGGATCAGATCACTGACCGCCATCTGCTGCAACAGCGGACCGACCACCAGGTTGATACCGATGAATAATTCGGCCCAGTCGGTGTTGGCCATGATTTCTTCGGCGAGTTTGCGCGCCGGCTGGTAGACCGCGGACTCCAGCCACTGCTGCTTGCCGTACCCATCGTCGACCGCCGCGTTGGCGTTTTCGAGTTCGACCAGGTAGATGATCACGTCCTGCGCGTGCCGCAGGTGATCGAAGCTCTGAAAGCACAGAACATTGCCGATGGTGTCGGACAGCGCTTCGCGCTGGGCCGGCGCAAATGCACGGAAAATCGCGTATTCAAAAAACGACCAGGCCCGATAATGGCCACACAACAGATCACGCACCCAACCTGCGGGCAGCGCCGCCAGCGCGCCATCCAGCCCAGCGTCTTCGGTCATGCGGGCGATCGAGGTTTCCTGTTGCTCCTGGTGACGCACATAGGTGCGCTGCCACTGCTGAGCCGGATCGCGATAGGCATACCAGTCGTCGTGATGCAGCAGGGTCGATTGCCGGGACCACAGGGTCTCGCCGTCAGGTCGTAGCAGATAGAATTCGGCCTCGCTCAGATTGGCATCGAGCTTGTCGAAGCCCCAGGCATCGGGCTGCTGATGGACGGTGAGGGCCTCGTACTCCGTCAGACGTCGGCCCGCCGGCGTGATGAAGGTAAAGTCGCGCGCGAGCTTGCCGGCACCACGTTCGCTGGCGGTCGCACTCATTGCAGCACCACCACCGGCC
>JANMJF010000004.1:0-14478 GCA_031371245.1 Pseudomonadota bacterium
GGAATCAGCCTGCGGGAAGAGCGTCTCGTTGGCGAGTTTCTGGACGTGGGCGACCCATTGCGCTTCCGCTGCGCCGGTGGGCTCGATGCGAGCCGCGCCCTGGTCGCGCAGGTAGGCGATGCATGCACAGATCCAATCGACGTGCTGCTCGATCGAAGTCGGCATGTTGCCCAGCACCGACGGGCTGCCGGGGCCCGTGACCATGAACAAGTTAGGGAAACCCTCGATAGCGACGCCCAGATAGGTGCGTGCGCCCTCCGCCCATTTGTCTTCGAGCTTCCTGCCGCTGCGGCCGCGCACGCCAAGGCGGATCAAGGGGCCGGTCAGCGCGTCGAAGCCCGTGGCAAAGACCAGCATGTCGAGCTCATGGGTCGTTTCCGTGGTGCGTACGCCGGCGGCGACGATACGCTCGATCGGTGTCTCGCGCAGGCAGACCAGGGTCACGTTGTCGCGGTTGAAGGTCTCGAAGTAGCCATTGTCGAGCGGCAGGCGCTTGGTCGCGATGGGATAGTCAGTCGGGATAAGCTTCGCCGCTATCGCGGGGTCATTGACAGCCTCACGAATTTTCTCGCGCACGAAGTCGGCCGCGACGTCGTTGGCGCGCTGGTCGAAAACCATGTCCGGGAATGAGCCGAACATCCATTCAAAGCCACCCTTCCTCCAATTGGCCTCGAGTTCGCGGCGCCGCTCGGCGGGCTCGAGATCGAGCACATTCTGATCTTTAAAATCGTAGGGCTGACCGATGGTCGACCAGCGGCAGAATTCACGGATGCCTTTGATGTTGCGCTTGAGCTCGGCAACTTCCTCGGGTGGGAGTTTACGGTTGCGCGCCGGCACGCTGAAGTTCGGCGTGCGCTGGAAGACGGTCAGATGGCGCGCCTCGCGCGCGATGACCGGGATGGCCTGAATCCCGGACGAGCCGGTACCGATGACACCGACACGTTGGCCACTGAAATCCACGCCGTCGTGAGGCCATTGCCCGGTGTGATACCAGGGACCGGCGAAATCGTCACGGCCCGCGATGTCGGGAACCTGCGCGGCCGACAAACAACCGACGGCGGTGATGAGATAGGTCGCGGTGACGGTCTCGCCAGCATCGGTTTCGATCAGCCAGCGGTTGTCGGCCTCGTCGTAAGTCGCGCCGGTAACCCGTGTGTCGAAACTGAACGCAGCTTTGAGGTCGAAGCGCGTAGCGACATGTTCCAGGTAGCTCAGGATCTCAGCCTGAGGAGGAAAGCGCGAACTCCAGGTCCATTGCTGTTCGAGTTCGGCGGAGAAGGTGTACGAATAAACCCAGGACTCAGAATCCGAGCCCGCGCCAGGATAGCGATTCCAGTACCAGGTGCCGCCGACCCCACTGCCCTGCTCAAAACCGCAGTGGCGCAGGCCCAGCTCGCGCAAGCGGTAAATGGCATAAAGCCCGGCAAAACCAGCACCGATGACAACCGCGTCGACATGCGTGTTGGTGCGGGCTTGATGGTGGGTGGTTTGGACGGTCGACATGTACGTGCTCCCGGGTTGGTGCTGAATGTATCGGTGAGCGATAGCAGCTTCCTTGGCAGCAATCCCCTCGCACACGTCAGCTTAGCTCGATGCGAATGTTTGCAACAATAATGAACGTCATGTGGATTTTGGTCTGCCCCGAGGGACGAGCGCCGAGCGACGAGGTGCTTGCCAGCGCCACGAAACACACCTTTGGAGAGCGGACACGTCGCACTCGACTCGGTTAGTATCGGCGCACGCCCGAACCGCTCATGGTTCGTGTCGATACGTCGCGGCGCCCGTCACGGCACGCTGCCAACGCGAGATCTGAGAGGACGAGAAACCATGACCACGCCAAAAAATATTCTCGACGGTATTCGAGTACTGGACTTTTCGCAGGCGCTCGCCGGCCCGACCACCACCCGCCTCATGGCCGAGATGGGCGCCGAGGTGATCAAAGTCGAACTCGCACCCAATGGCGAAGCCTCACGTGCCCTGCCCTACCTGCGCAACGGCCGCTCTGGCTATTACATCCAGCAGAATCGCGGCAAGAAGAGCATCGCCATCGACCGTAAAGACCCGCGCTCCATCGAGCTGGTCATGAAGGTACTTGAGAAGTGCGACGTGCTGGTGGAGAACTTCGCACCCGGCGCCATCGGCCGGCTCGGCTTCGGCTGGGATGCCGTGCACAAGCTCAATCCACGTCTGATCATGGGTTCGATTTCGGCCTTTGGACAGACCGGCCCGCTGGCTTCGCTGCCTGGCTATGACTACATCGGCGCCGCCTATGCCGGCGTGCTGAGCATGATCGGTGAAGCCGACGGCCCGCCTTATTTCTACATGCTCGGTATCGGCGACGTGATGACCGGCACTCATCTGCTGGCCGCTATCAATGGCGCATTGTTCTATCGCGAGCGCACGGGCAAAGGTCAGTACGTCGAAGCATCGCTGCTCGATTCTTATTTCCACTGCCACGAGGTCAACGTGCAGGCGCACACCGCCTCGGGCGGCGAAATCAAACCCTTCCGGTGCGGCGCCCATCACTACGCGGTGTCGCCGTTGGGTGTATTCAAATGCAAGGAAGGCTACGTCATCATCGCCGTGCTGCCGAATCAGTGGGCGAATTTCTGCAAAGCGCTCGGCAACCCGGCCTTGGTCGATGACCCGCGCTTTGTCGATGGCCCGGCGCGCATCGCCAACCGCGAAGCGCTCAACACCCTCATCGAAGCGGCGCTGACCAAGTACGCCACCGCCATCGAAGCGGCCGAGGATTGGGGCTTCAATTATCATGTACCGATTGCGCCCATTCTGACGGTTGAGCAAGCGGTCAAACACCCGCACCTGGTTGAACGCGAAACCATTCGCACTGTGCACGACCCGGTGTTTGGCAGCTACCAGGTGCCCGGCATGCCCTTGCGTTTTTCCGAAGGCCCGCGTCATCCCGATCTGCGCGCCGCCTACATGGGTGAGCACAACGTCGATGTCTTCACCCAATACGCGGGTGTCAGCGAGGCGGACGTGCGCAAGCTTGAGCAGGAGGGCGCGCTGGTCGCAAAGCGCGACGTCTAAGATCCGCCGCGCCGTTCCAGGCCAACCGCCAGCGAGTCGTGATGTCCTTCGCCGCCCCGTCCACCGACGATGAATTATTCCAGCGCCGCATCCTGCAGGGCGTGTCGCGCACTTTTGCGCTGACCATTCCGCAGCTGCCGCCGGGTCTTGATCGCGCGGTCTCCAATGCCTATCTGTTGTGTCGCATCGCCGATACCATTGAGGACGACGCCGGCCTGTCGTTTGAGGACAAGCGCCGTTATGCCGCCGAGTTCATGGCGATCGTCGAAGGCCAGGCGGCTGCCGACACTTTTGCGCTCGAATTGAGTCCACGTCTCGCCTCTCATGCCAGTGCCGCCGAGCGCGAGCTGATCGCGCAGACCGCACGCGTGATCCGTATCACCCACAGCCTGAACGGCCGCGTGCAGAGGGCGATGGCGCGTTGTGTACGTATCATGGCTGAAGGCATGGTCTTCTATCAGGGCCAGGAGACCCTCGACGGCGTCGAGGATCAGGGTGCCATGGATCGCTACTGTTACTACGTCGCCGGCGTGGTCGGCGAGATGCTCACCTCCCTGTTCTGCGATCACTGCCCTGAACTCGCTGCCCGTGAGACTGAAATGATGCATCTGGCAGTCTCCTTCGGCGAAGGTCTACAGATGACCAACATCTTGAAAGACATCTGGGATGATCGCGCACGCGGTGCCTGCTGGCTGCCACGCGATCTATTCGCCGTAAAGGGCGTGGTCTTAAGCGATGTCGCCGCCGGTCAGGGTGGGCCAGCCTTTACCGACGGTCTTGGGCAGTTGATCGCCATCGCCCACGGTCATCTGCGCAACGCGCTGCGTTATACCCTGATCATCCCGGCCAGCGAGCCTGGCATCCGACGCTTCTGCCTGTGGGCCTTAGGCATGGCGGTGCTGACGTTACGCAAACTCGATGCTCAGCGCGATTTTGCCAGTGGCCAGCAAGTGAAAATTTCGCGCAAGGCGGTCAAGGCCACCGTGGTCGCCACCAATCTGCTGGTGTCTTGCGACTGGCTGCTCAACGGTTTGTTCGCCCTGAGCTCGACCGGACTGCCGCAACGGCGTATCGCCACCCCGCTGGCCAGCGTCGCCGATATTGCCGGCAGCCCTGTCGCGCGCTGATCGCAGCGCAGCGCTGGCGCGCACCGGGCACGCATGCAGATCGGCATCGTCATCGCTCTCGACGCTGAAGCGCGCGCACTGCCGGCGCGCAATGGCCGATTTCTGGCCCATGCGCAATACCAGCTCCAGGTCTCGGGTCCGGGCCCGCTACACGCGGCAGCGGCGGCGCGCGAATTGCTCACTGCGGGTTGCGACGCACTGCTGAGTTTTGGTCTGGCCGGTGGCCTCGACCCGACGTTGCGTCCCGCCACACTCATCGTCGCGAGCACGGTGCGCGGCGCCGACGGCGACCATCTGCCCTGCGATGCACAGCTGCATACTGATCTCCTACGCCGGCTCGCCACTCGCAGCCCATGCACAGCCGCTATTTTTGGCGCCGACTCACCGGTCATTGCGCAGGCCGACAAGCGCGCCCTGCACAGCGGCCTGCAGGTCGGCGCTGTCGACATGGAATCGGCCGCCATCGGCCGCGTTGCGCGCGCGCATTCACGACCCTTCGCGGTGCTGCGTTGTGTGATCGATCCCGCAGGCTTCACCTTGCCGCGTGCGGCGCTGGCGGGCATCGGCGACGACGGTAGCAGCCGCCCGCTCGCAAGCGCTGCCGCGCTGCTCCGCCATCCGCAAGAACTACCCGATCTCATCCGCCTGGCGCTGTGGTACGGTGCCGCGCTGCGCGCGCTGCGTGGCGCAGGGACGTTGCTGTGCAGGTGAGCAGTCACAGTCCGGCCAAATCAAATAATTTTTGAAAACGGAAACCTGACGATGAGCAATAAACCCTGGGACGCGCGTCTGGCCGCCGCTCTGGTGCGTCCGTTCCTGGGTTCGAGGCGGGCGCATCCCAATCACTTCACCACCCTGCGACTGTTGGTGGGCGCCGCCGGCGCCATCGCGTTCGCCAGCGGTCAATGGCCCAATCTCGGCGCGGCCCTGGTGGTGCTGTCCAACTTCCTCGATCATACCGATGGCGAATTCGCGCGCATGAGTGGCAAGACCAGCCGTTTTGGTCATTACTACGACCTCGTCTCCGACGCGCTGGTCACGGTTGGGCTATTCGCCGGCATCGGTATCGGACTCGCGGTGAACGATCACAGCACACTGGACATGTTTCTTGGCGTGCTGGCCGGCGGCGCGATCGCGATCATCTTTTATCTGCGCAACCAGATGGAAAGCGCCCACGGCAAGCGTGCCACGCGCCAAGCACACTGGCGTGGCTTCGAGGCCGAGGACGTGCTGTATCTGATGCCGCTGGTGACCTTGGGCGGCGGTCTACAGTGGTTTCTCTATGCGGCCGCGCTTGGCGCGCCGCTGGCCTGTGTAGCCGTCGCGCTCGCCTATCTGCGTGTGATGCGTGAACCGGGTGGATATCGCGCGTGACGGTGCTGGTTACTGGCGCTACCGGCTTTCTTGGGAGCGCGGTCGCGCGCCTGCTGCTGGCCGATGGGCAGCGCGTACGACTGCTGGTGCGTCCTACCAGCACCGGCGCCAACATCGAAGGCCTGCCGGTCGAGGTTGCCTATGTCGACCTGCGCGATGCCACCTCGCTGGCGCTGGCCTGCCGTGAGTGCACTGGCCTCTCCCACGTGGCCGCCGACTACCGCTTATGGGCAAGCGACTACAACGAACTCTACCAAAACAATGTCGAAGGCACGCGCGCACTGATGTTGGCCGCACTCGCGGCCGGCGTCGAACGCATCGTCTATACCAGCAGCGTCGCCACGCTCGGCTACCATCGTGATGGCAGGCCAGCCGACGAAGACACAGCGGTCACATTGGCCGACATGATCGGCCATTACAAACGCTCGAAATTTCTCGCCGAACGAGTTGTCGACGAACTGGTGGCGAGTCACAAACTGCCGGTCGTGATCGTCAATCCCTCGACGCCCATCGGTCCGCGCGACATCAAGCCAACCCCGACCGGGCGGGTGGTGCGCGACGCCGCGCTCGGCCGCATTCCGGCCTTCGTCGCCACGGGTCTCAATGTGGCCCACGTCGATGACGTCGCTTACGGCCATCTGCAAGCTTTCGCGCACGGCGTGATCGGCCGACGTTACATCCTTGGCGGCGAAGACCTCTCGCTGCGCGCCATTCTGACCTTGGTCGCGCGACTGTGCGGACACAAGCCGCCGACCATCGAATTGCCGCGTCGCGCGCTCTATCCGGTGGCGTGGGTATCGGAATGGTTTGCGCGCTTAAGCCATGGTCCCGAGCCGCAAGTTACCGCCGACGCACTGCGCATGGCAGCCAAAAAAATGTACTTCGATTCGAGCCGCGCGCGACGCGAACTCGGCTATCAGAGCCGGCCCGCCGGTGAGGCCATTGCTGACGCAGTGGCGTGGTTTCGCGCTCAAGGCATGCTGGTCTGAGCGACCCGCTCACGAACCAGCCGCCTCCAGCTGACCGCGTGCATAGCGCCGTGCACTGACTGCATAGGCACTGGCGACCACCATGCTGAGCGCAATCCACAGCACGTCGCGACAACGTCGCACCAGCGCGGTGGCGACGCCGGCCGAGGGCACGCCGGTCAACGCGCCGACGGCAATCAGGAACGCGCCTTCCTGAGCGCCCAAGCCAGCCGGAATGAAAAACGCAATAGTGCGCACCAACTGCACCATGCACTCGATCATCCAGACCTCGGCGAAGCTGAGCGGATAACCGACGAAGGCCATGATCAGATAGACCTCAAACGCGCCGAGTACCCAGTTGGCCATGGCAAAAACCACCGACCACGCCAGTCGCGTGCCGTGGCCGCGGTAGAAGGCGGCGAACTGGCGATCGATGTCCTCAGCAGCCGCAATCACACTGCTCAGGCGCGCACCAAAGCGGCTGCCGCGCAGCCAGCGCGCAAGGCAGGTCGACAGACGCAGATGCTGCATGAGAAAGAACACCAGCGCCGACAAGACAATGAAGGCGAAGCCAAGACCTGCGACCAGCTTGTGACCAGCGGTCACCCGCTCGTGCTGCAACAACATGGCCACGCCGACGCCGACGAAGGCCACCAGCGAGAACATGCTGGTGGTCTTAGCGATCACCAGCGACGCAGCCGAGTCGCGCAACGCAATGTCCCAGTGGGATTTTAACAGCCAGGCCTTGACTGGTTCACCGCCCAACGAGGCGGTGGGCGTGATGTTGTTATAGGCCTCGCCGATCATGCGCACGGCGAACATGCGCGCCAGCCAGCGGCGCTCCAGCGGCACCGCCGGCAGCACGATGTGCCAGCTCACGGCATCGGCGGCGAAATACAGCGCGTAGACCAGCATCACCGCCGCCATGCCGCCGAAGCCGACGCGCACCATTTGCTGCCAGAGCTGGTGGAGATCTGTTTTCCATAGCACCACGCCCAGCAGCGCGAGGCCGACCAGCAAAAAGAGCAGTTTGGCGAATCTGAACACGCTGGCGACTATCGCACAGCCGCGCCGGACAGACCAAGAAACACCGCACTCGTGCCGAGGGCCGGATGCCGCTCAGATCCTCAAGCCGATAGTGGTGCGGTTGCGGGCCGCGTGACAGCCAAGTAACCTTGCGCCGCATTGCCCTCGCCGTTCGTTTGCATCATGACCTGCATTGCTCCGACCGAATCCCTGCCCTGCGTCGGCTTGATCGAGCGCCTGAGCGCGCTCGATCTGGCGGCGCTGCACGCCGAGTTTGAGGCCAATGAAGAATTCATCGTCATCCCAGACTTCGTCACCCGCGATGAACTGCGTGAGCTGTTGGCCGCCCTGCCACTGCTTGAGCCACGCGTACATCGCAATTTTATTCCCGGCCATAAAAAAGGTGGCAGCATCTCGCGTTACGAACTAGATGACCATGCGCCGGCGTTTGCGGCTTTCTATCGCAGCGGCACGCTGCTGACGTTTCTCGCAAACTTGTGCGGCCGTGCACTCATGCATTGTCCGGCAGACGACCCCCATAGTTATGCGCTTTATTACTACACTGAGGCCGGTGATCACATTGGCTTTCATTACGACACGTCCTACTACAAGGGCGCGCGCTACACGGTACTGCTGGGTCTCGTTGATCAGTCAAGCTGCCGCCTCGAATACCAATTGTTCCGTGACAACGACCAGCGCGCGACCGAGTGCGGCGCCATCGCTATCACGCCCGGCACGCTGGTCGTGTTCAACGGCGACAAGGTATGGCATCGCGTCACACCCTGCGCGAGCGGCGAACGCCGCGTGGTATTGACCCTCGAATACGTCACCAGTCTTGGCATGCATCCCCTGCGCCGCTTCATGTCTAATATGAAGGATGCGATCGCCTACTTCGGCTTTCGCCAGGTATTTTCCGCATCCAAGCATCACTGAGCCGCCCGCTTGCACGCCATCATCCTCGCCGCCGGCGTTGGCCGGCGCCTGAACCTGAGCAACCCACTGCCGAAATGCCTGCTCGAATTCGGCGGACTGACCTTGCTCGAGCGACATTGCCGTAATCTTGTCGCGTGCGGTATTGACCGGCTGAGTCTGTGTGTCGGCTATGGCGCCGAGCAGATTGCAAGCGCCTTGTTGAAGGTCTCGCGACCTGCAACGCTGCTGCACTACAACCCGCTTTATACTTTGGGTTCGTCGCTCAGTTTATGGAGTGTGCGCCATGCGCTTGCGGGTGGCGACGATGTGCTGGTGATGGATGCGGACGTGCTCTATCACCCCGCTATCTTGCAGCGGTTGGTGATGAGCCCGGCACCTAACTGCTTTCTCATGGATTGCGATTTCGCGCCCGGCGACGAACCGGTCAAGATCTGCATGGCCGGTGATCGCATTGTGGAATTCCGTAAGCGCGTGGCTGACGGTTTGAGTTACGACCGTATCGGTGAATCGGTCGGGTTTTTCAAATTCGATGCCGCTACCGCCCTGCGACTGGCGCGCTTGATCGGCGGCTATGTCGCCGATGGCCGCCGCGAGCAGCCCCACGAAGAGGCGCTGCGCGATCTGGCGTTGTCGACCGACCTACAGATAGGCGTCGAAGACATCACCGGCCTGCCATGGCTGGAGATCGATTTTCCGCAAGACCTGGTGCGTGCCAATAATGAAGTGTTGCCTTTGATCCATGTCGCCTGATCACGATCACACGGCGCAGCCGCGCAAAACCACGCAGTTGCGCCGTCTGCTCGCCGGCGACGAGCTCGAATTCATCCTCGAAGCACACAATGGCATCAGCGCGCGCATCGTCGAGGAAGCGGGCTTCAAGGGCATCTGGGCCAGTGGGCTGGCACTCTCGGCGCAGTTCGGCGTACGCGACAACAACGAGGCGAGTTGGACCCAGGTGGTGGACATGGTGGAGTTCATGGCCGACGTCACCCGCATCCCTATCCTGCTCGACGGCGACACCGGCTACGGCAACTTCAACAATATGCGCCGGCTGGTGCGCAAGCTCGAACAACGCGGCGTGGCCGGCGTATGTATCGAAGACAAGCTCTTCCCCAAAACCAACAGCTTCATCGACGGCGAACGTCAGGAGCTTGCCGACATCGACGAATTCTGCGGCAAGATTGCGGCCGGCAAGGATTCCCAGAATGACGACGACTTCTGCGTGGTGGCGCGCATCGAGGCCTATATCGCCGGCTGGGACACGCGCGAAGCGCTACGTCGCGCGAGCGCCTACTTGGCCGCCGGCGCCGACGCGATCTTGGTGCACAGTGCCTGGTCGACGCCCGATCAAATCCTCGAATTTTCACGCGAATGGGCCAACCGTGCGCCGCTGGTGATCGTACCGACCAAGTACTACAGCACGCCGACCACGGTGTTCCGCGAGGCGCGCGTGAGTCTTGTGATCTGGGCCAACCACCTCATTCGCAGCGCGGTCGACGCGATGCAGGAGACCGCACGCCAGATCCACGCCGACCAGACCCTGGTCGCGGTCGAGGATCAGATTGCCAGCGTCAGGGAAATCTTCCGCTTGCAGGGCGCCGACGAGCTCGCCCAGGCCGAGCGTCGCTACCTCTACGAGACCCGCCGCGAGTCGCGCGCCATTGTGCTCGCCGCCAGTCGCGGCGAAGGTCTCGACGACCTCACGCGCGAACGTCCTAAAGTCATGCTGCCGGTCAACGGCAAGCCGCTGTTGAAACGCCTGGTCGAGCGCTGCCGTAAGCAGCATATTGACTCAGTAGTCGTAGTGGCAGGCTACAAGGCTGAGCATATTGATGTCGGCGGCATCGACATCGTGCACAACCCACGTTACGCGACCACCGGCGAGGTCGCTTCGCTCAATTGCGCTCGCCATCTGTTTCGCGACGACCTGCTGGTGATGTACGGCGACCTGCTCTTCCGCAGCTATGTGCTGCGTGGGCTCATGGAATCCGATCGCGAACTGACCGTGGTGGTCGACTCGCACTATGCTAATTCCGCCAGCAGCGGCACGTCGGATTATGCCTACTGCAGTGTCGGCGACGATCGTTCCGTGTGGGGCCAAGACGTATTACTTGAACGCATCTCTGACCAGCGCGAACAACAGGGTTCGGCAGCCCACGGCCGCTGGTTAGGCATGCTGCGTACCCGCGCGCGTGGACGTGAATGGCTGGAGCGCGCGCTGGACGAGTTGGCGGATACACCTGATTTTGATCGCTTGAGCGTGGGCGATCTGCTCAACCATATTGTCGCGCAGGGTCATCCGGTGCGCGTCATCTATATTCATGGACACTGGCTCGATGTTAATTCGCTACGGGATCTGGAACAGGCCGGCCGCTTTACTGCCGGCCAACGCTGAGCGTTGGCCGGCATGATACACGCGCGCGATTTTGTCGATGCCGCGCGTGCCCGCGGCTTTCGCTGTTACGCCGGCGTACCCTGCTCGTTCCTGACACCCTTCATCAATTTCGTGATCGGCGCGCCGGGTTTGCACTACCTGTCCGCCGCCAACGAAGGCGACGCGGTGGCGATCGCAGCCGGTGCGTGGCTCGGTGGTCAACGGGCGGTGGCGATGATGCAGAATTCAGGATTGGGTAACGCCGTCAGTCCGCTCACTTCGCTGACCTATACCTTCCGCATTCCCATCCTGGTGGTCTGCACCCAGCGCGGCGCGCCGGGTGTCGCGGATGAACCGCAACACGAGTTGATGGGCACTATCACGGAAAAATTATTCGACACCATGGCCATTCCGTGGGCGATGTTTCCGCGTGAAGTCGCCGCTGTCGCGCCGACGCTGGACGCCGTCGATCAACATATGCGGGCCACTTCACTGCCCTATGCGCTCATCATGCAGAAAGGCACTTGCGAGACTTTCCCCTTAGTGGCGAGCGCAATGCCGACGGCCCATGGGAACGTCGCGGTAACGGGTGGAGGACACCATCGCACAGCGGCACAACGCGCGACCCGCCGTGCCGCACTCGAACGGGTGCTTGCCGCCAGCGATGAGCGCCGAGCGGTGGTCATCGCCACCACTGGCTTCACTGGCCGCGAACTTTATGCACTCGCCGATCGCCCCCAGCACTTCTATATGGTGGGCTCGATGGGGTGCGCTTCTTCGCTCGGCCTCGGCTTAGCGTTGGCGCGGCCTGAGCTTCGCGTGCTGGTGATCGACGGCGACGGCGCGGCGCTGATGAGGATGGGCAATCTCGCCACACTGGGCGCCTATCGCCCACCGAATCTGGTGCATGTGGTGCTGGACAACGAGGCGCACGATTCCACCGGCGCGCAGGCGACGGTCACGGCGTGCACCGATTTCGCTGCGCTGGCGGCAGCCTGCGGCTACGGGCGCGTGACGCGCAGTGACGATCTCACCGAACTGGCCGATTTTCTCGCACACGGCAACGACGGCGCGACGAGCTTCATCCACATGAAGATAGCTACCGGCGCGCGTGAAGATCTGCCGCGCCCGGCCATTTCACCGCCAGCGGTACGCGCGAGATTTATGCAGCACATCGGCACCATGGAATGAGAACCATACTGCTCAATCCTGGCCCGGTGACCTTGAGCGAGCGAGTGCGTGCCGCCTTGCTCGGTCCCGATCTCTGTCACCGCGAAAGCGAATTCGCGACCCTGCAGGACGGTTTGCGTCGCAAGTTGCTGCAGGTGTACGCGCTATCGCCGACAGACTGGGGTGCGACCCTGCTGACAGGCTCGGGCACCGCTGCGGTGGAAGCCATGATCACCAGCATGGTGCCGCGCGCAGGACGTCTGCTGGTAGCGGAGAACGGTGTCTACGGTGAACGCATCAGTCGCATCGCCGAGGTCTATGGTATTGCCACCACCCGCGTCGCGACCGCCTGGGGCGAGCGGCTCGATCTGGATGCCATTGCCCAGGCGCTGCGATCCAGACCCCATAGCCACGTCGCCGTCGTGCATCACGAGACCACCACCGGCCGCTTGAACGATGTGGCGGCACTCGCCGCACTGTGCCGCGAGGCGCAGGTCGAAATACTACTCGACGCTGTCAGCAGCTTCGGCGCCGAACAACTGGACGTCGCCGCCTGGCACATCGATGCCTGCGCAGCGACCGCCAACAAATGTCTGCATGGCGTGCCGGGTACGGCCTTTGTCATTCTGCGCCGCGCCGCGCTGGCTAAGGCCCAGGTCACGCGCTCGGTGTACTTCGACCTACGTGAATATCTCGCCCGGCAAGATGGCCACGGCACACCCTTCACACAATCGGTACAAACCTTTTACGCGCTGGATGCGGCCTTGGACGAATTCTTCGAAGCCGGCGGCTGGGCCGCGCGGCAGGCCTTGTTTCACCAGCGCATGGCCACTGTCCGCATGACCCTCGCGACCCTCGGCGTTCGGGCGCTATTGTCTGCGCAGGAAACGTCCTGTGTGCTGCATGCCTTTGAACTGCCTGAGGGGCGTACCTACCAAGCATTGCACGACGCCCTGAAGGCACGTGGCTTCATCATCTACGCCGGTCAGGGGGCATTGTCGGACCGAGTGTTCCGCGTGTCGGCAATGGGCGATATCAGCGCCGCAGATCTGGCCCGGCTGTGCCGGGCACTTCAGGAAGTACTCGGCTAGCGCGTCACGCGCGGCGTACGGCGGGCGTTGCCTGGTCGAGTGCTGCGATACGAGTGCGGACGAACTGCTCAAAGCCCGGCACATCAAGGCCAGCGTCGGTCAACATCTCTTCCCGCGTACCATGCTGGATGAGTCGGTCGGGCAGACCACAGTTGGCAATCATCACCGCTTCGCCGTGCGCCGCCAGACATTCGTTGACCGCGCTGCCGGCGCCGCCGGCCACCACGTTTTCTTCGAAGGTCACCAGCAGCGCATGGCTGCGCGCCATCTCCAGCACCAAGGCCTCGTCGAGCGGCTTGACGAAGCGCATGTTGACCACCGTCAGATCGAGCTTTTCCGCCACTTCCAGTGCCGGTGCCAGCATCACGCCAAATGCCAGCACCGCGACGCGGCGTCCGCGTCGACGCAGTTCCGCCTTGCCGATTGGTAAAGCCTGCATGTCGTCTTCTATCGCTACGCCCGGGCCGGTGCCACGTGGATAACGCACCGCCGAAGGACCGTCGAGAGTGAAGCCGGTGTAGAGCATCTGCCGGCATTCGTTCTCGTCGGACGGTGTCATCACCGTCATGTTCGGCAAACAGCGCATGAAGGAGATGTCGTAACTGCCGTTATGGGTCGGACCATCGGCACCCACCAGACCGGCGCGGTCGAGCGCGAACAATACCGGCAGGTTCTGATTGGCAACGTCGTGGATGACCTGAACATAAGCACGCTGCAGGAAGGTCGAATAAATCGCGACCACGGGTTTCAAGCCATCACAGGCCATGCCAGCTGCGACGTTGACACTATGCTGCTCAGCGATCGCAACGTCGAAATAACGCTGCGGGTATTCGCGCTCGAAGCGCACCAGGCCCGAGCCCTCGCGCATTGCCGGCGTAATCGCGACCAGACGGCGGTCAGCAGCCGCCATGTCGCAGATCCAGTTGCCGAAGATGTCGCTGTAGTTGAGTGCGGGTTTCTTGGTCGACGAAACGATGCCCTGCTGGGGATCGAAGGGGCTCACGCCATGGTATTTGACCGGATCGGCCTCGGCCGGCGCGTAACCTTTGCCCTTTTTAGTGATCACGTGCAAGAGCTGCGGTCCGCGCAGGTGCTGAACGTTGCGCAGGGTGTGCAGCAATGCGTCCATGTCATGGCCATCGATAGGCCCGATGTAATTGAAGCCAAATTCCTCAAACAGCGTGCCGGGCACGATCAAGCCCTTCACATGCTCTTCGGCACGCCGCGCCAGCTCCCACACCGACGGCATCTGTGACAGAACCTTCTTGCTGCCTTCGCGCACCGTGGTATAGAGCTTGCCCGACAGGATCTGGGCGAAGCGGTTCGACAACGCGCCGACGTTCGGCGAAATCGACATATTGTTG
>JANMJF010000019.1:0-1600 GCA_031371245.1 Pseudomonadota bacterium
GAAACGCACAGCTATTCGCCCGAAGAGCTGGAAGCGATCGCCCATGCGATTGAAGCAGAAGAGCTGCGCGGTGCAACGCCGCGTTTCTGGGAGGACGTCAACGTCGGGACCGAAATCCAGCCCATGCTCAAAGGCCCGCTAAACATCACCGACATGATCTGCTGGTATTCGGGCGGGGGGCATAGCTACCAGTCACACCGCCGCGCCGTAATGCACCGAAAGCGCCACCCTGCCGACGCCTTCGTCAATCCTGAAACCGGCGCGCAGGACAGCGCCGCGCGCGGCCATACCGAGGGCAAGATGGCGCGCGAAGTTGGAATGCCCGGCGGCTACGACGTCGGACCCCAACGCATCTCATGGATGGGGCAACACATGACCAACTGGATGGGCGATGCGGGCTTCCTGCGCCGCCTCAGCGTCTCAGTACGGCGACCCAACATCTTCGGGGACGTGTCGTGGTGCCGCGCCGACGTGGTCGACAAGCGTGTGGAAGATGGCACGCATGTCGCCGACCTGGCGCTGCGGATAGAGAACCAGCTTGGCGAGGTTACGGCGAAGGGGGAGGCGGTGGTCGTTGTGCCTGCGCGGTCGCGGTTTGCTTGAGGGCCGCCGTTAAGGACAGCGGCTCACGGTAGCCGGTTTGCAGGCTTGCGATTCATCCAGCAGCCGGCATTTGATGAAGGGCACAAAGCTTGTTTCCGTCAGGATCGCGCAGGTAGGCAAGGTATAGGTCGCCGATCAAGCTCTGCCGCACGCCCGGCGGGTCTTCGATGGCTGTCCCGCCATGTTCAACCCCGGCCTTTTGCCACGCAGTAACGTGGACGGGACTATCGATGGCAAAGCCGATCGTACCGCCATTGCCAATAGTCGCCGGTGCCCCGTCGATAGGCTTCGTGACAATAAACATGCTGCCTTTGTGCATGTAAAACAGCCGCCCGTTCTCGTCCTCGGACGCCGGACCGCCACCCACAGCACCGAACAGCGCATCGTAGAATCGTCTTGAACGCGCAAGGTCGTTACTTCCGATCATCATGTGGCTATACATTGCGCTCTCCTGCGTGTTCAAAGCCAGGTCGGCTGTCGTCCCGGACAGCCCCCGACCCAGCCGCGATCCACTGCAAGCCAGTGAACCGCAGCCGTGGTCGGCGATTAGTTCTTGATGCTAAACGTAATGCCGTAGGTGGCGGGCTGCCCGACAAACCTCACAGTCGTGTCAAGAAAATGCGCCGCGTTCGTCACGTAGTATTTGTTGAACACGTTCTTGCCCCAGACCATCACCTTGTAACGCTTGTCGCCGAATTCGTAGCCCAGGCGGGCGTCGATGACAGCGTAGCCGGGAATCACGAACGGCAGGGCAATGCCCGGCGCGCGGCGATCATTGGTCAGGTTGCGAAACTGGATGGTGCGGCCGTTGAGCGTTGATACCGACGATGACTGCCCGTGCAGATCGGCGCCGAAGATGATCGTGCCGTCGCCCATTTCGTGGCGATAGTTGGCGCCGAGGGTGTAGGACACCTTCGGCGAGAACGGCAGCTCGCTGCCAGTGAAGTCGCACTTCGCGGGCACGGCTGCGGTTCCGCAGCTGTTGCCATAGGCCGTC
>JANMJF010000029.1:0-3073 GCA_031371245.1 Pseudomonadota bacterium
TTCGCTATAGAGCGTCAGTAAGGCGGCGTTGTCGTAGAGCATTTTTTCGAAATGGGGGATGGTCCAGCTCGTATCGGTCGAATAGCGGTAGAAGCCGCCGCCGACGTGATCGACCAGCCCGCCGGCCGCCATCGCGCGCAGCGTAAATTCCACCATGGTCGGGTGGGACTCAAGCAGCAGTTCCAAGGCCTGCGGATGGGGGAATTTCGGTGCGCCACCCAAGCCGCCATGGTCGCTGTCGAAACTCTGCGCGAGTTGCTGCGCGGCGCGTGCCATGAGGGCGGGCTCGAAGCCGGCCGCCTCGTCTTGCGTGCCCGCCAGGTTGGCGGCCAGTGCAGCGCGCATGCCATCCTTGAACTCCGCCATCTGGGCGCCCTGTTGGTGATAGGCGTGGGCGACACGTTCCAGCACATCAGCAAAGCCGGGCCGTCCGTGACGGGGCGCATTGGGGAAATAGGTTCCGCCGAAATAGGGCACCTGATCGTCGGGCGTGAGGAACATGGTCAATGGCCAGCCGCCATTGGCGCGTGTCAGCAGCTGATGGGCGGCCTGGTAGATCTTATCGAGGTCGGGGCGTTCCTCGCGGTCGACCTTGATGTTGATGAACAGCCGGTTCATGAGCGCCGCGATGGTCGCGTCCTCGAAGGATTCATGGGCCATGACGTGGCACCAGTGGCAGGCCGAATAACCGATCGACAGCAGGATGGGTTTGTTCTCGCTGCGGGCGCGCGCCAGTGCCTGCGCGCCCCACGGATACCAGTCGACCGGGTTGTCGGCGTGTTGCAGGAGATAGGGGCTGGTAGTGTCGCGCAGGCGGTTCATGATTTATCGATCGCGGGGCGTGGACTTGGGGGCGCCAAGCTTACACGTGGTATGGCACCGGGCACGCCTATGGGTGCATCAATCAGTGCATAATGTGCGCCGGTTGCTGTGACGTCCCTGGCCATGATTCCGTTTCCGCCCATCGATCCCGTCGCGTTCACATTAGGTCCGGTGGCCGTGCACTGGTACGGGCTGTCTTATATCGTCGGCATCGGCCTCGGCTGGGGCCTGCTGCACGACCGCGCTGGCCGCAGTAACGGACGCTGGACGCGGGATCAGGTCGCCGATCTGGTGTTCTATGCCGCCCTCGGCGCTGTGCTCGGTGGGCGCATCGGCTACATCGTGTTTTACAACCTTGAGGCCTATCTCTCGCAGCCTCTGTCGATACTCGCGGTATGGCGCGGCGGCATGTCATTTCACGGCGGCATATTAGGCCTGAGTCTGGCCCTGGTGTGGTTCGCGCGCGCCAACCAGCGCAGCTTTCTTGAAGTCGCCGACTACCTGGTACCGGCCGTGCCGATCGGACTCGGGCTGGGACGCCTCGCGAACTTCGTCAACCAGGAATTGTGGGGTGCGCCGACGCTTCTGCCGTGGGGTGTGCTGTTCACTAATCCTGCTGCTGGCGGACTCGCCCGGCATCCCACCCAGATCTACGAAGCGCTGCTTGAGGGCGCGGTATTGTTCCTGATTCTGAATGTGCTGGCGCGCAAGCCGCGGCCCCATGGCACCCTGCTGGCGGCGTTCCTGATCTTCTACGCCATCTTCCGCTTTGCCGTCGAGTTTGTGCGCGAACCCGACGCCCATATCGGCTACCTGGCCTTTGGCTGGCTGACCATGGGCCAGCTGTTGTCGGTGCCGATGTTCGTCATTGGCGTGCTGCTACTGTTGGCCATGGGCCAGCGCCGCGAGTAAGCATGCAAACCTATCTCGACCTGCTGCGCCACGTTCGTCATCACGGCGTGCGCAAAACCGACCGCACCGGCACCGGCACTTTGAGCGTATTCGGTTATCAGATGCGCTTCGACTTGCGGAACAGCTTTCCGCTGTTGACCACCAAGAAGCTCCATCTCAACTCCATCATTCACGAGCTGATCTGGTTCCTGCGTGGCGAGTCCAACGTTGCCTATCTGCGCCAACACGGTGTGTCGATCTGGGACGAATGGGCCGCGCCCAATGGTGAACTCGGACCGGTCTATGGTGTGCAATGGCGCTCTTGGCCGCGACCTGGCGGCGGCAGCATCGACCAGATCAGTGAAGTCATAGCCGCGATTCGGCGTACGCCCGATTCACGGCGGTTGGTGGTGAGCGCATGGAATGTCGCCGATATACCGCGCATGGCACTCGCGCCCTGTCACATGATGTTCCAGTTTTATGTCGCTGACGGCCGCCTGTCGTGCCAGATGGTGCAGCGTAGCGCCGATATTTTTCTGGGCGTGCCTTTTAATATCGCGTCCTACGCCTTGCTGACCTTGATGGTCGCGCAGGTTTGCGATCTGGAGCCCGGCGATTTTGTCCACACCTTGGGCGATGCCCATCTCTATCTCAATCATATCGAGCAAGCCGATCTGCAATTGACACGCACGCCCTACAACGCGCCGCGCATGGTCTTGAACCCGGCGGTGCGCTCGATCTTTGATTTCACGCGTGAAGACTGCCAACTCGAGGATTACCAGTGCCATCCCCACATCGCCGCGCCCGTCGCGGTGTGATGGCGGCGGCTAATTCGCTGAGCACAGGCGGGTGAAGCTCTCGCTGGTGGTGGCGATGGCGCGCAATGGCGTGATCGGCCGCGACGGCGGCTTACCCTGGCATCTGCCCGCCGATCTGAAACGCTTCCGCGCCATCACGCTGGGCAAGCCCATCGTCATGGGCCGTCGTACTCACGAATCTATCGGCCGCGCACTGCCGGGTCGGCGCAATATCGTGTTGTCCCGAGCGCCGGGTTATCAGGCGAAAGATTGTGAAGTGTTTGAGTCGCTGGACGCCGCGCTGGTGGCATTGGCCGGCGCAACGGAAGTGATGATCGTCGGTGGCGCGGCGCTGTATGCGCAAGCGCTGCCGCATGCCGCATGTATTTACGTGACCGACGTGGATGCCGAACTCGACGGCGATGTGCATTTCCCCGCCTTCGAGCGTGACGCCTGGCGCGAACTTGAGCGCGAGGCCCATGCGCCGGACGCGAGTCATGCCTACAGCTATTGCTTTCGAGTGCTTGAGCGTATCAGTCGAAAGGTACCGCCGTGCGCGACTT
>JANMJF010000051.1:0-2070 GCA_031371245.1 Pseudomonadota bacterium
CACACGGTCGACATCAGCGAAGTGCGGGTCGCGGCCGGCGCCGGTTTCATCGTTGCGATCGCCGGCAATATGATGACCATGCCGGGTCTGCCCAAGTCACCTGCGGCGGAGCGGATCGATGTTGATGACAAGGGCAAGATAATCGGGTTGTTCTAGACGGCGGAATGACCGAATAAATACGGACATTCCGCCGTCAAGGCGCCAGCTCTATCGTGCCATTCACGGTCACTTCAATCGATTGCGTGCCGGCTTCCAAGGCCGGGCTCGCGACCTCGGCCTTCATGGTCATCGCGCGGCCGGCATAGGCCATCGGCGGTGGCGTATTGCCGCGTTGGTCGATAGTGACATTGACCAGGGTGTAGGCCTTACGGCCAAAGCTTTCCGCAACCTGGTGGGCACGCGCCGAGAAGCGCTTGATGGCGTCGTCCGTGAGCCGTTCTTCGACCGTCGCGCGCAAGCTGTCCGATACGCCATAACCGAGCGACTCGATGGCAAGTCGTGTCTGCAACTTGCCAAGTAGCGCGCTCAGCCGATCGTGGTCGGCGCTTTCCAGACGCAGGCCCTGGTGCACGCGCCAGGCAGAAATCTTCTGCTGCTCGTCATAAATCGGATCGCTGCGGTAATCCAAGGTCTGGCTCTTTACGCCCTTGGCCTGCTTGGCCGTAGCCAATGCCTCCGCCATGTCCTCATTGACCTGGTTGGCGGCTTTGGCCTGATCCCGTCCGTCATGCTCAACAAACAACTGCACTATCAATAGATCACTCGCGACATCCTCTTTGGCCGAAGCGGCGAGACTCACCAGATTACGACTTGGCGCGTTATCGGCGGCGTGGCTGTTGGTGGCCAGCAATAACAGCAGAGTGATGAAAATTGCTCTCATGGACTAAGCTCCAATGCTCGGTACAAATTCACATCTATAGCGAACTGATCAAATGCCATGCCGCCTCGACATGCTCGCGCGTGGTGTCGGTCTGCCCGATGCACAAACGCAGCGTGAAACGTCCATGGATCACGGTGTGACTCATGAATAAGCGGCCACTGTCATTCAGGCGTTTGAGCAGCGCCTGGTTGTCTTGATCGGCGCCGCGTAACCGGAAACAGATGAGGTTCAGTGAGCGCGGCACCACTAGTTCAAAACGCTCGTCAGCGGCCACCCAGCGTTCGAATTCACCCGCGAGTTCCAGATGCTGGCGTATGAAAGTCTGTAGGCCACGCACGCCGTAGGAACGCAGCACGAACCACAACTTCAGCGCGCGGAAGCGGCGACCCAAGGGGATCTGCCAATCGCGGTAGTCGATAGCCTGGCCGCTGGCGCTGGCATCGTTGCGCAGATATTCAGGCAACACGGTCAGTGCGCGGATCAAGGGCTCGCGATCGGCGACGAAAAAACAATCACAATCAAAGTTGGTCAGCAGCCATTTGTGCGGGTTGAAACAATAACTATCTGCGCCTTCGAGGCCATCATGCAGATAGCGATATTCCGGACACAGCGCCGCACTGCCTGCCATGGCGCCATCGACATGCAGCCACACACCCTCCGCCGCACACACTGCGGCAATCGCAGCGATGGGATCGATAGCCAGCGATGACGTGGTGCCGATGGTCGCGCAGACAAAAAACGGCGTGAGCCCGGCGGCGCGATCGGCGGCGATGGTGGCGGCGAGGACAGCGGGCTTGAGCGCGAGTTTATCGTCGGTCGCTATCTTGCGCAGATAGGCGCGCCCGATGCCGGCGATGCTCACCGCCTTGTCGATCGAAGAATGGGTTTCTTCCGAACAATAGGCGACCAGACCCGCAGGCAGACCATCGTTACGCACGGTGTAGCCCGATACGCGCTCACGGGCCGCGAGCAGCGCACACAGCGTCGCGCTCGACGCACTGTCCTGCAACACGCCGCCACCCGGCCCGCTGGTCTTGAAGCGCGCCGGTAGACCCAACAAATCCACCAGCCAGTCGAGTACATGGCTTTCGAGTTCGGTGCAGGCCGGGCTGGTCAGCCACAGCATGCCCTGTACGCCGAGGCCGGAACTCAGCAGATCGCCGAGAATAGAAGGCGGCGACGTATTGGCG
>JANMJF010000055.1:0-14508 GCA_031371245.1 Pseudomonadota bacterium
CAACATCGGATGGAAGGCATGCCAGACATGAATCATGTCGTCCCAGATCTCAAGCGTACTGGCGACACCGGCTGAGCGCGCCGCTTCGTGCAGTACGACGGCGTCGTCGAGCAGCACTTCGTCGCGACCGACATGGATCAACAGCGGCGGCAGACCGCATAAATCGCCGCGATTGGGTGAGGCCAAGGCTGACTTCGGATCGGCGCCGTGCAGATAGGCGGTTGCCATCATGCTGATGTCGTCGCTAGTGATCATGGGGTCGGCGGCGGCGCGCGTCTGGTAGGAGGCATTACTGCAATTGAGATCTGACCAGGGGCTTATGCACACCGCTGCACGCGGCAGAGGCAGTTGCCGATCGCGTAACGCGATTAGGGTTGCGGCGGTGAGCCCGCCACCGGCCGAATCGCCGGCGATGGCGAGACACTCTGGCGCTACGCCCTGGGCATAAAGCCAAAGCACTGCCGCGACCGCGTCGTCGACTGCGGCGGGAAAGGGCGCTTCCGGCGCAAGCCGATAGTCGGGCACTAAGACTCTGGCGTGGGCCGCGCGGGACAGTTCACCGGCCAGTGCGCGATGGGTGTTAGGCGAGCCCATCACATAGCCGCCCCCGTGCAGATAGAGCAGCACGTTGTTTGCATCGGCGTGCGGTGCGCGCAGCCATTCAGCGGCACGGCCGTCGAGGGTTAACTGGTCGACGCTGATGTCGTCGGCGACACGGAAGGCGAGTTTCTCCATCAGCGCGCGACGCTGTTCGATAGAGGTGCCGGGCGGCAGCGCTTTTCCGCGCAACAGGCCTTTGAGTTTAGTGATTTCGGCGCTGGCCATGACGCAGCCTCCTTCGCTTGATGTAGTGAATAAGTGTTAGCGCGCGGATGCGCTCAGTAGTCGCTTTGCTGCAGCACGTTCGCGCGGCGCAGTCCTTCTATCTCAGTCTCGTTCAGGCCCAGCCATTCGCGTAGCACTTCGGCATTGTGCTGGCCCATGGTCGGGGCGGTGAGTGCCAGATCGTCGGGAAAATCGGAGAACTTGAGCGGCATGCCCGGGATCTGAAACGTGCCCGCCACCGGATCGGTGATGGTGCGCACGGTGCGACGCGCGAGCAGATGGGGATGGCTCAAAGTCTCTTCGATGGACAGCACCGGCGCAGCCGGGACCTGATACTTATGCATGTGCTCGATGGCCGCGTCGCGGTCGGGAAAGCGCGCCAGCCAGTCTTCCAGGAGGGTGACTACTTCGTCGCGATGGGCGAGGCGCCCAGCGTCGGTGCCGAGATATTCGTGATCGATCAGGTCGGGGCGCGCCATGGCCGTACACAAGTCCTGCCAGTGATGGAGGAAGGCCATGATCACCACCCAGCCACCGTTGGCCTTAAACACCCCCGCCGGGCAGATGTAGTTCAGATGCGGACCATTGCGGCTGGGTTTCACGGCGCCGTCGCTGGCGCTGCATTGATGGACGTTCACTTCATGACAGTGGTAGTAGACATCGAGCAGGCCGATGTCGAGATGTTGACCACGCCCGGTGCGATCGCGATAGCGCAGCGCTGCCAGCACCGCCAACGCACCGTGGACGCCGGTGCTGACATCGCCGATGCCGACGGGCGGAATATAGGGTGTGCCGTCGGCGTCGCCGATCAGCGAAGTCACGCCGGAATAACCTTGTGCGATGAAATCGTAGCCGGGCAGTTTCGCCAGTGGTCCACTCTGGCCCAAAGCCGAGACCGAGCACAGGATGATGTCCTCGCGCATTTCCTGCAGGCGTGCATAACCCAGCCCCATGGTCTCGAAGGTGCCGGGTTTGAAGTTTTCTACCACCACATCGACTTTCGGAATCAAGGCAGCTATCAGGGCCATGCCACGCGGGTCACGCAGATCGACGCACAGGCTCTTCTTGCCGAGATTCTGTTGTACGTAGTAGAGGCTGCGTTCGTTGCGTACTTTGGACATACGGCGAGTCAAATCACCGTTTGGCGCCGATTCAACCTTGATCACCTGGGCGCCCATCTCGGCGAACATGCGCGTGACGGTCGGTCCGGCCAGGGCGCGTGTGAAGTCGAGCACCTTGAGATCGCTCAGCACATGTTGCAAGGGTCCGGCCATGATGTCTCCCCGCGTTTGACCTGGTGTCATGCGTCGCGCAACGCTAACACGGGCGCGACGAATAAGCCGGTGTTGGCTTCGAACTAACTAACTAGGCCGAATAAGGGCAGCAACTCGCGCAAGTCATCGATGATGACCTCGGCACCTTCGGCGGCGAGATCGACGCCGCCGTCATAGCCGAAGCTCACACACACCGCGTGTACGCCGGCATTCTGTGCGGCACGCAAGTCAGCCAGCGAATCGCCGATCATGGTTACCCGCGCGAGTTCGACACCCAGCACGGCGGCGGCGTGCAGGATCGGTTCCGGTGCCGGCTTCCTGGTGGTCAAGCTGTCCCCCGATACGGTCACACCGAAGTAGCGGGCTATGCCGGCGGCGGTGAGCAGTGGCACGGTGAAACGCGCCGGCTTATTGGTCACACAGCCGAGTGCCCAGCCGCCGGCGGCGAGGCGGCCGAGGACTTCTTCCACCCCGGGGAACAGCCGCGACCGACTATATACGCGCGGTTGGTAGGCAGTGACGAAGTATTGGTAGGCCTGGGCGTGCAAGGTGGCGTCGGCTTCGCCGTCGTGCTGGCCGGTGAGGGCACGATGAATGAGGCGCACCGCGCCATTGCCAATCAATCCGCGCACCGCCGCCTCACCCAAGCTTGGATGCCCACAGGCCTGCATGGCGATGTCCACTGCATCGGCGATGTCGGGCGCACTGTCGACCAGGGTGCCATCGAGGTCGAACAGCACCAGCCCGGGCGCGTTGCTCATACGCCGGCGGCGATGGCTGCGCGCAAGGCCGCGATGGTGGTGCGATAGTCGCCCTTGCCGAAGATGGCCGAGCCGGACACGAAGGTGTCGGCACCGGCGGCGGCAATCGCGCCGATATTGTCGGCTTTGACGCCGCCATCGATCTCAAGACGAATGGGCAGACCGCTGTTGTCGATCAGCGCACGCACCGCACGCAGCTTCGGCAAGGCCGAGGTTATGAAGGTCTGACCGCCAAAGCCCGGGTTGACCGACATCAACAACACCATGTCGATCTTTTCCATGACGTGCTCAAGATAGTTCAAGGGGGTGGCCGGGTTGAACACCAGGCCGGCCTTCAGCCCGCGCTCTTTAATCAACTGCAGGCTGCCGTCGATGTGCGCGCTCGCTTCCGGGTGGAAGCTGACGTAGTCAGCACCGGCATCGGCGAACTCGCCGATCAGGCGATCGACTGGCGAAACCATCAGATGGACGTCGATGGGCGCCTTGATGCCGTAGTCGCGCAGCGCCTTGCACACCATCGGCCCGATGGTGAGGTTGGGCACGAAGTGGTTGTCCATGACATCGAAGTGCACCAAGTCCGCGCCGGCCGCGACCACTGCCGCGACCTCCTCGCCGAGGCGAGCGAAATCGGCCGACAGTATCGAGGCAGCAATGGCGGGTTCGAATTTCATCGGCACGTCCAGCAAGCGATTCGAAGGGTGGCGGTCGAGTGCGGCCGCAGCGCGGCGCACTCTACCGGATCGGCCCCAGCGATGCATCCGCACGGCCGCGCCGCTCAGGTGCCAGCCGGCAGCGGCCGCTAAGGGAGCCATGTCTGCGTTTTGTGCCCGTGTGTTGTGCTGTGTGTTGCTGGCGATGGCCGGTGCGTCACACTGGGTGAGCGCCGCCGAGTCCGCTGAACAAGCCCTGCCCACCGCCTCCGAACTGCTATTGCTGGCACGTTTGCAAGCCAAGACCTTAGCTGCCGACTTCATCAAGCTCGGCGACGATGCGCAGCCGATCCTGGCGCGCTATCGCGCCGCGACCAAGCTGCCGGCCAAGGGTGCGGTGTTGTTCATCCCGGCATCTGGCCATTTCATCGGTGACGATGCCGTGATCGCTGCCGCGCTGGCGGAACTGCCGGGCGGTGGCTGGAGCGTGCTGGCGGTGCAAACCCCTTTGTTGCCGATGATCGCGACCATGAAGCACTACCAGGACAGTCACGATCAGGCGCTGGAACGGGCCAAGAAGGCACTCGAATACCTGGCCCAGCAGCAGACGCCGGCAAGCGTGGTGGTAGGCCGCGCCGCGAGTATCGAACTCGCGCGTGAAGTCGCGACCAGCGCCGGTGAAGTCGTCGCGCTGGTCGCCCTGGGGCCATGGGACGGGCAGATAGGCGAAAGCAAATTGCCCTTGTTCGATGTCAGCCCCGCTCGTGATCGAGTCGCTCTGGCCCGCGCGCGCGAACGCTACGAACAGGCCAGCCGCGCCAAGCTGGTGGTCTACAAACAAGTGGTGCTGAGCGGTGCCGACCAGCACTTCATCGGTTTCGAAACCGAGATCGCACGTCGTATACGCGGCTTCGCCGAGCATCTGCCGCCGCCTGACAAAGCCGCACCTGTGCCGAGCTCCTGAACACGCGCTTCAGGACGCCTGGCTGAGCTGCGCGAGGAAAGCCAGGATCAGTGCGTGGGTGGCGCCGACATCCTCATTCAGGATGCCGTGCCGCGTCGATGGGATCCAATGCACTTCCTTGCTGCTTGAGCCCAGCTTGCGCTGTGCGATACGTGCGCTGTCCGGATCCACCACCTGATCGCCGTCGGCCTGGATCAACGTGACCGGGCAGTGTATCGACGGCAGTACCGTGTCGAGGTGACGGGCAACGCGCGTGAGTTCGTACAAGCCGCGTAATGGAATATTGCGGTAGTTGATCAGCGGATGCTCCGATTCGTTGGGCCGAAATGGCATCATGCCTTCATAGTTCGACAGCCAGCCCATGATGCGATTGGCACCGTGCATGAGCGGCACGAAGCGCAGATTCTTGTTGCGGAATTTGAGTGGCGTGCAGATAGCGGCCACACCGGCGATGGTGGGCTGGCCGCTGGCGGCTGCGATCAGACTCAAGGAGCCGCCGGTCGAGAAGCCGACCAGGGCCACGCGTGGTGTCAAGGCCGACATCATCTTGACTGCGCGCGTGACCGACGCCAACCAATCGGCCCAGCTGCGTTCACGCAGATCCCATGGCGAAGTGCCATGGCCCTTGAGGCGCACGCCCAGCACCGTATAGCCGGCATCGTGCAGCTTACGGCCGAAGTCGCGTACTTCAGCGGGCGATGCCAGAAAGCCGTGGACCAGGACTACCCCCAGCGCGCGCGCCTGGGGCGGGCGCAACAAGAAGGGGCTGGGGTCGGCATTGGCCGTTTCGCGGGCATTGATCTCCTCATGTTTGGGCAGTCTGAAGAGCGCCCGGTCCCAGGCCAGCGCCTGCAACTCGTCGTCAAAACATTCGAGCGCGAGCGCGTCGGGGGTGATGGTCGCGGCGCGTGTTAGCGCATAGCGTATTGACGCGCCGACCGGCGCCAGCGGCTCGACTTCGTTGGCGTAAACCTCAACCGGATTCTCCAGCCTTATTTCGTCGAAGCCGTGTTCCTCGATCAACTTATCCTTGAATACCAGCGCATCGCCCTCGCGGGCTAGCAGCGCCGCGCTCTGGGCCGAATCGAGGAACTCGTTCAAGGCCGAAGGTGTATCGGTCAGTACTGACTGATACAAGCCCGGATCGCACAGGCCATGATGCAGATGCACTTCGGTATGGGACTGCAGACGTTTGATAGCGAGGTAGAGCGCGTGGCGGAAGTCGCTCTCGGTCATCTGCATCACACCGGCCTCGACCTGGGCCAGGATCAACGATGAGGCGAGGTGTGAGAGATTGACCGAGGCCAATTGATAGATGGCGCGCATGTAACGATCACGAAGTCGATCGATGACCGCGTAAGTAGCGCGTGTGGCGAGTCGCGTAGCCAGTTGGCGCTGCAGGTAATCGATATCGAAGACGGCCGTCAGCGACGGCAGGCGGCGGGCCAGATAGTGCAGCGCCGGCCGCTCGAACCAGGTGAGCCCATCGTGCACGTCGAGATTGCTTCCGAGATTGATATCCATGTCGGTCGCTTTGAGCAACAGGTTGCCCTCCACTACCAGTTCTTCGAGCGCACGCTTGCTCAGCCCGCGGTTGAACAGTTCGGCACCGCGGCGCAGGATGTTGTCGCTTATGCGCAGCGGATAAAAAGTGATATTGGCCGGCACCAGACTCACGGGCCGGCGCGCGGCGACGAGCAACTCCTCGATGGTGGCCATGCCGAGATCCCGGCGCCACGCCTCAAGAGTGGCGCCGTCATTGCGGGCTGCGCGGTACAGCACGGCGTAGCGGAAGATCTGCAAGCCGGTGGCGAGCCGCGCCGCGCCGGTATGATGTTTGCGCCGCGCCTGGGCGTGACGCGAGAAGACGGTGTAGTGGCCAAGGTCGTCGATCACCTGACGATCCTTGACCATGCCGCCTTCGGGAAACACCACCACCTTGCGCCCGCGCAGAATGTCGCGCGCCAGCAGTTCCATGAGTGCGGGATGATCGTTGGGCACCACGCCGAGATCACGCAGCAAGCGCGCAAAGCGATCTTCGCGAACGAAGAATTCTGCTGCGGCGATGGAGCGGCACAGGTGGCCGGTCTCGCGGTAGATGAGGTATTGCGGGATGAAGGTTTCCATCCGCGCAAAATGATTGAACAGAAAGATCTCGCCGCTTTCCAGCTGGTGACGCTCGTGATGCATCTTGATCCGCAAGCCCAGCACCTTGCGCACTTGATCAAAGGCGCGCGCGCACCAGTCGTAGGTCTGCTGATCGATGTCGGAATAATCCGTCATGGCTGGATCAGCGGCAGGTTCGCCTTTAAATGTAATGCATGACGTGCCAATGCCCACGCCACATGTTCACGTACCAGGGCGGACGGATGCTCGGCCCGTGCCGCCAGCGCGGCTATTACTATTGGCGTGGACGGCCCATTGCCGAGCCCGACCGCGAGGTTACGCAGCCATTGTTGGTGCGAGATGCGCCGTAGCGGTGAGCCGCGCGTCCGCTGTTCGAAATCTGCTTCGCTCCAGGCGAACAGTTCGACGAGACTGGCGCTGTCGAGGCCATGGCGCGGCGCGAAATCGACGACCTCGGTCTGGCGTGCGTAGCGGTTCCACGGGCACACCAGTTGGCAGTCATCGCAGCCAAACACACGATTGCCCAACAATGGCCGCAGGGCCTCGGGTATGGGATCCGCGCTTTCGATCGTGAGATAAGAGATGCAGCGTCGTGCGTCGAGACGATAGGGCGCGACGATGGCGGCGGTCGGACAGACGTCGATGCAACGGCTGCAACTGCCGCAGTGATCGCTTGTTTCGACCGTCGATGTCGGCAGGAGCAAATCGGTATAGATCTCGCCCAGTAGAAACAGCGAGCCTTCGTGGCGTGCGATCAGGTTGGTGTGTTTGCCTATCCAGCCGAGTCCGGCATTGCGTGCCAGGGCGCGTTCCAACACCGGCGCGCTGTCGCTGAATACGCGATAACCAAAGGGGCCGATGAGTTCATCGAGTCGCCGAGCGAGCTGCCGCAAGCGTTGGCGGATGGTCTTGTGATAATCGCGACCCAACGCGTAACGTGCGATGTAGGCGCCGTGGGGATCTTCCAGTTGTGTCCAGGCGCTCGCGAGCGGCTCGGGCAGGTAGTTCATGCGCAGTGAAATGACCGACAGCGTGCCCGCTACCAGCGTTGCGGGCGCGGCGCGCAAGTCGGCCTGCTCGCGCATATAGGCCATGCTGCCGTGGTATTGCGCCGCCAGCCATGCCGCCAGATAGGCATTGTCGGCGGCCAGATCGAGGCGTGCGACGGCGCTGCGTTGAAAACCCAGTTCGCGCGCCCACTGGTCGAGACTGTGCAGGGCCTGCGCGACGAGATCCGTGCGCGCTGTCGTGTCGGTGTCAGTCACTGCGCGGCTGCGGCACGCTCGCAAACTCGAGTCGTTCACTCAGCGCCGCCCACAAGGCGAGAAACGCGCGGCCACCGGCGGAGTTGTCGGCGTAGGCATTAACCGGCGCACGGTGTTCGCCCATGCGTTCGATCTCGGCGGCATAGGGAATATAGCTGCGCAGCAGATCGGGATGGGTCTGGGCGAACTCGATGATCAGTTCGCGATGCAGGCGCTTGCGGCGGTCGACCATCGAAAAAAACGGCATGACAAGCGCGCGACTGTCGGGCTGCGCGGCGCGAAAAGCCACCAGCTGATCATAAGCGCGCAACGATAGATGGGTCGGGATCAAGGGCACCAGCAGCAGGTCGGCCATGTTCAGGATGTTTTCCGAGACCGTCGACATGCTCGGCGCGCTGTCGACGAAGACCAGATCGTAATCGTCTTCCAGCTCGCGCAGCAGGCGGCGCAGGCGCAGGGTGCTCTTCTTGTAATCGCGCAGTTCGATGTCGAGGTTGCGAAAGGAAAAATCGGCCGGGATCAGCGCGAGATTCGCACAGTCGGTGGCACAGATCGCCCGCGCCAGGCCGCGCTTGTCCTCCAGCAGCGCTGCCGCGCCGCCACTCATACCGGGGCGCACGCGTAGATAGAAACTCGCCGCGCCCTGGGCATCCAGATCCCACAACAAGGTGCGCAGGCCAGTGCGGGCAGCAATATAGGCAAGATTGACCGCTGCCGCAGTCTTGCCGACGCCGCCTTTGAGGTTATAGGTGGCGATAACTTTCATCGTTCAGGCTAAGCGCAGTCCTGCAGGGCCGGGTCGTGGGGAAGTGGCTAGAGATACTGGCTGGCGTAGTCAGCCAGCCGCGAACGTTCACCACGGCGCAGTGTGATGTGTCCGCCATGTTCCCAGCGCTTGAAGCGATCGACCACATAGGTCAGGCCCGAGGTGGTTTCACTGAGATAGGGGCTGTCGATCTGACCGACGTTGCCGAGGCAGACGAACTTGGTGCCCGGGCCCGCGCGGGTGATGAGGGTCTTCATCTGCTTAGGCGTCAGGTTCTGTGCTTCGTCGAGGATCACGTAGCGGTTCAGGAACGTGCGTCCGCGCATGAAATTCAAGGACCGAATCTTGATGCGGTGTTGCAGCAGATCGTTGCTCGCCGCACGGCCCCATTCGCCGCCTTCCTCGGATTCGGACAGCACTTCAAGGTTGTCCATCAGCGCGTCCATCCACGGCGTCATTTTTTCTTCTTCGGTGCCAGGCAGGAAGCCGATGTCTTCGCCGACCGGAATCGTGACACGGGTGATGATGATTTCGCGGTAGCGACGCTGTTCCATGCACTGCGCGAGACCGGCGGCCAGCGCCAGCAGCGTCTTGCCGGTGCCGGCGGTGCCGACCAGGGAAACGAACTCGACCTCGGGATCCATCAGCAGATTAAGTGCAAAATTCTGTTCGCGATTGCGCGCCGCCACGCCCCACACCGCATTACGCGCTGGCCGGAAGTCGCGCACCCGACGCAGGATCATCTTGCCCTGCTCTTCGCGCACCACCACCAGTTCCAATTCTTCGTCACCGGCCACGTAGACAAATTCGTTGGCGATGGCGGGCGTGACGATACCGGCCGGAATGCTGTAGTAGGTGTCGCTGTCTTGCTTCCAGCACTGCACGTCGTTCTGGCAGCGGGCCCAGAAATCGGCGGGCATTTCTTGCGCGCCGATGTAGAGCAAGTCGATGTCGTCGAGGACTTTGTCGTTGTAATAGTCTTCGGCCGGCATACCGAGCACGCGTGCCTTGATGCGCAGATTGATGTCTTTCGAGACCAGGATGACATCACCCCATTGGTCGTCGGTTTTGAGTGCCAGTCCGGTCTCAAGAATATTGTTGTCAGGGGTCTTGCCGGCGAGACCACGCAGTGCGCCGAGCTGAAGCGCTTGGGTCTGCAGGAACAGCCGCCCACTGGAGCGCGGCTCGGTGCCGCCGTTGGTGTAGTTTTCGAGTGGTAGGCCGGCGCTGATCCCGTTGGCATCGGCGTCGCCGATGATCTGGTCGAGAAAGCGACTCGCCTGACGGGCGTTGCGCGCAACTTCCGACATGCCTTTCTTGCTGGCATCCAGCTCTTCGAGCACGACCATCGGAATGAACAGACGGTGTTCGGCGAAACGGAACAGGGCCGACGGATCGTGGATCAGGACATTGGTGTCGAGCACATAGGTGCGGGAATCATCGGACATCGGAATACTCGCGAAGGCGGCGTTCCGGCGCGGATCAAGTGATTACTTGACCGGCTCCATGATCGCGTCGAGGTTGTGCTGGTCGCAGAAGTCCATGAAGTCACTGCGCATGCCGGCAATCGAGATATTGGTCGGAATGCTGATGGTCATGTGCAACGAGAACATCGGCGTACCGGTGTGGGCAGCGGCATAGTTGCCGGAGTACATGTCCTCGATATTGATGTCGCGCCGCGCAAAGAACTGCGCGATCTGGTGCACGATACCGGCCTGCTCGACGGCAATGACCTCGACCGCGTAGGGCATGAGGTTGTGCGCCGGCGGGCGCGCTGACGCACGCTGCGAGGTGATGGTGATATCGAGGTCCTGTTGCAGTCGTGGCAGCAGGTTCTCGATCTTGGCGATGGCGTCCCAAGTGCCGGACAACAGCACCATCATCGCAAAGCGATCGCCCATCACCGACATGCGGCTTTCGGCGATGGCACAACCGCATTCACGGATAGCGCGAACGATGGGTTCGATCAGCCCGGCGCGATTGGCGCCCATGGCCGAGATGGCGACGAGATTCTGCATTCAGGGGGTAGTATGGTTGGTATGCACGGCTAGCAGGGGCGGCAATTGTGCACGCTCCCGCCCGCATGGGGCAAGCGTTAGCGCACGATGGTGCAGTCGGCCTGTAAGAAAATTCCCGCACTTGTCCTGACCCACCCCAGTGGATACCATAACTGGTTGTTTTCAAGGATATTCGCATGCGAACCATCAGCGGCAGCATCGTTGCACTCGTGACCCCGATGCACGCGGGGGTCCAAGCCGAGACGGCACTCGATGAGCACGCGCTCGCGCGCCTCGTTGAGTTTCACATCGAAAACGGCACCGACGGCATCGTCGCAGTGGGCACCACCGGTGAATCGCCGACCTTGAATGAAGAAGAACATCTCGCCATCGTCCGGCGTGTCGTCGAGCTGGTGAAAGGCCGCATACCGGTCATCGCCGGCACCGGCGCCAACTCCACTCATGAGGCGATACGCCTCACCCGCCACGCCAAGTCCGTCGGCGTCGATGCCTGTCTGCTGGTCACGCCCTATTACAACAAGCCGACTCAGGAAGGCTTGTATCTGCACTACAAGGCCGTCGCCGAGGCAGTCGACATTCCGCAGATCCTTTATAACGTGCCGAGCCGCACCGCTTGCGACATGCAGCCGGCCACGGTCGCGCGCCTGGCACGTGTGCCGAATATCGTCGGTATCAAGGAAGCTACCGGTGATTTGACCCGTCTGGCCGCCATTCGCGAAGAGTGCGGCAAAGATTTCCTGTTGCTCAGCGGTGACGACGCCACCGCCTGCAACTTCATACTCCAGGGTGGACATGGCGTCATTTCCGTCACCGCGAATGTCGCGCCGAAACTCATGCACGATTTATGTGTCTTGGCTGCTGGAGGTGATGCAGCCGGTAGCCGGGCTATCGATGACAAGCTGCAACCCCTTCACTGTGACCTGTTCGTCGAAGCTAATCCCATTCCTGTGAAATGGGCGGTCGAGCGCATGGGCCTAATGAACGCCGGCATACGCTTGCCGCTGACCTGGTTGTCGGCGCAGTACCAGCCGGTGGTGCGCGAAGCCATGCGTCACGCGGGAATAGCTTGTCGCACCTGAGCGACGTTGCGCCGTCAGCCCTGAAACGAGGATTTTTGTTTATGTCTAGAACCGCACTGGTGTGCGTATTGATGGCTGTTGTCCTTAGTGGCTGCAGCAAACTGATGCCGAAACTCGACCAGGTTCTCCCCGATTCGCGTAAGGACTACAAGAAGGCTGAGACGCTGCCCGATCTTGAGGTGCCACCGGACCTCAGTTCCGAAGCCATCAAGGACCGCATGGCGATCCCCGACGGCGGCAAGACCGCCAAGTATTCGACCTACCAGGAACGGCGTGCAGAGCGCCAGAAAGTGGTCGAAGTCGAGAAATCTCCTGGCGCTGCTGCTGTGCGCGTACAGGAGAACGAACATGTGTTGTCGATAGTCGGCGCGCCTGCGCAGGTGTGGCCGAAGCTGCGCGACTTCTGGGCGAGCCAGGGTTACAAGCTCGAGCTCGACGATGTCGATCTGGGCGTGATCGAGACTGGCTGGTCGGAGGACCAGGCCAAACTGTCGCGGCATAAGTTCAAGCTCTTTGCCGAGGCCGGTGGTGAGAAAGGTACGACCGTGTTGTACCTCTCCCACGAAGGCCAGGAATTGGCGCCTAAAGGTGAACAACTCGAATGGCAACACAAGCCGCGCGATGTTGCGGCCGAAGGTAAGATGGTCGACAACTTGCAGACCTATCTCGCCGCGCAGGGCACCGCAGTCGTTGGCACTACGGCCAGCGCCGGGGCTGCCCCTGGCGCCACCGCCGCGAGTGGCGATACGAACGCGGCGCCGCCGCTCAAAGCTGCCGCTACCGAGACCGGCGCAACGGTTGCGCCGGCGGGAGAGCATCATGCTGAGATCGTCACCGTTGGCGGTGGTAAAACCTATCTCAGCGTCGCCGAAGAATTCCCGCTGGCCTGGAAGACCACGGGCGCCGCCCTTGAGCAGGTGGGTGTGCAGGTCAAGGATTCCGACAAGGGCCGAGGTGTTTATATCGTCAAGGTCGAAGCCACCGATGGTGAAACCGGCGCGCTGTCCAAGCTTAAATTCTGGCGCCGTGATGGTGCCAAGGAATTGCAGGTCAGTCTGACCGGCGTAGGCGCCAAGACCGAAGTGGTGGTGCTCGACCGCGACGGTCGCTGGGAAACCGGTGAAGCGGCCGCCGATCTGCTGCAAAAACTCCACCGGGCATTGAACGGTGAACATGGCTAGCAGCCACCCGCGACACGGCCGATGCGTTTTTCCGTACTCGGCAGTGGCAGCGGCGGCAACGCGACGCTGGTAGCGCGCGGTGCGCAGGGTTTGCTTATCGACTGTGGTCTGACGGTGCGTCAGCTTGAGCTGCGTCTGGCCGCTGTCGACTTCGCGCCGAGCGCACTCAGTGCCATTGTGCTTACCCACGAGCACGACGATCACATTGCCGGCGCCGCGGCGCTGTCGCGCAAATATCGCATTCCGATCCTGACCACCCACGGCACCCAGACCGCCGCCGCCGAACGTCTGGTCAACGCCCATGGCATCGACTTTCTGCTTCCCGATCGCAGCATCGATTTCGGCGCGTTCACTATCACGGCAGTGCTGGTGCCCCATGACGCCCGTGAGCCCTGTCAGTTTGTGCTCGATGACGGCGAGTGGCGACTCGGTATCCTGACCGATGTCGGCCAGGTGACGCCGCATCTGCTGCGCGAATTCGCCGCACTGGACGCGATGGTGTTGGAGTTCAACCACGATGTCGATCTGCTCGCTGCTAGTGTCTATCCGCCCTCTCTGCGCGAGCGTATTGCCGGACCCTATGGTCATCTCAGTAACGTGCAGGCGTCGGCTATGTTGGAACAGCTCGATCTGTCCCAATTGCGAACGTTGGTGGCGGCCCACCTGAGCGAGAAGACCAATAGCCCGGCCTTGGTGGCCGCGTGTCTACGTGAGCGTGTGCCGGCCCATGCGCGCTGGCACATCGCCACTCAGCACGAGCCGCTGCCATGGTGTGAGGTCGGTGAGGTAAGTACCCATCGCGTGGTGTGCTGAGAGATGGTGTTGCAGATGCTCGACGATGGCCTGCCGCCCTCTCGCAAACCTTGTAAAGAAGCAGCCGCGAGCGACGATCGCTAGTCTCTATTTGCCTTTCTTCTTGACGTGGCTCATGAGACGGCGGCGCTTCTCTTGTTGACGTTGATTCAAGTTTACGCGCCGTCCCGCGTAGGGGTTTTCGCCTTGGCGGAATTCGAGCTGGACAGGCGTGCCAACCAGGTCGAGCTTGTCGCGAAAGAAATTCTCAAGATAACGTTTATAGCTGGCCGGCACGTCATCGACCTGATTGCCATGAATGACGATGGTCGGCGGATTGCGGCCACCGAGATGGGCATAGCGCATTTTGATGCGCCGCGCGTGCACCATCGGCGGCGGATGGGCGGTTACCGCCTGGGACAGCAACTCGGTTAAATCATGGGTGCGCGGCGCTGCGAAGGCCGATTCCCAGGCAGCGTCTACCGCCGAGAACAAATCACCCACGCCGCTACCGTGGAGGGCTGAGATGCAACGCACCTCAGCGAAATCGGCGAAGCGCAGGCGCCGGTCGATTTCGCGACGGATGTGTTCGCGCTGATCGGTTGTCAGCCCATCCCATTTGTTGATCACCACCACCAGCGCGCGGCCGCTGTCCAAGACCAAGCCGAGCAGATGCAGATCCTGCTCGGTAAGGCCGTCATGGGCATCGACCAGGAGCAGGGCAATCTGGGTGGGTTCGAGGGCGTTGAGCGTCTGCACGGCGCTGAATTTTTCTTCGATACCATGAGTGCGGCCGCGCCGACGCA
>JANMJF010000058.1:0-8085 GCA_031371245.1 Pseudomonadota bacterium
GCGTGATCTGGTAGATAGTGTTATTGAGCGTGGTCGAGGCGTAGAGCTTGCCGAAGAACGGGCTGCCCGGTGGGCCGAAACGTGCATCGACGCCGATGCCGGCGGTTTCCTTGGCGTTGCTGGCTGGCAGCGTACAGAACACATGGACCGCAAAGCCGGCCTGGGGATCGATACGCTGTATGACATAGTTTTGCTGTCCGCCCTGCTCGCCCGTCTGCGGTTGCGACAGCGCGAATACCTGGCCGCCAAACTCGCCAAAGCCCGCCGGCGCGACGTCGAAGCCGGCGCTGATCGGCAGCATCTTGTCGGCATCCACCAGCACTGAGACGTGGCCGGCGTGATCCACCGCTATTAAGCGGCTGCCCTTGCTCTTGCCATCCTCGCCTTGTTGTTCTTTGCCGTCATCGTTCAGCCACACTTGGGTGCCCATGGGATGCATGACGAGGGGATCGTAGAGCTCGCCCGGTGGCACGAGGACGCGAGTCTTGAAGCCCGCTGCCGGTTGGATGTTCACGCTCAGCATGCGCTTCAACACCTTATCCATCTCGCCATCGGCGCCGTGGGTGAGCAGGCTGGTGCTGGCCACGACGGCTGCGGCGACGAGTCTTAGGACCCTGGTCAAAATTATCTCTACATTCGGCTGTTCCTGAGCGGCTGCCGCTGCGTTGCTATTCTTGGCAATAGCCCCGCTATTGCCCGCGAATCGCGCCTTGCTGCAACCACTCAGGAACACCCTCGGTGTTGACGAGGTAATTCTGACCAGGGCCCTTAGAATATTGGTCATCGATGCGGCTCCCCTTGGATTCAATTCAAACTTGAGAATGGGCCGTGATGATCACAGATCAACGCCGGTCAAGCGGCTGCAAGCGGTGCTCTCAATGATTCCACGACCAGCCTAACATCACAGAATACACGTGCGCCTGGACGCGCTCATTGTCACCGACGCCGAGCAAGGCCGTCGCTGAGGATCCTGTGCCTGCGGCGGCAGATAGATGCCGAACTGCATGTCGCAGCCCAGGGCTTTGCAAGTGTGACGCCACACTTCCTGGACTCCACCACAACAGCTGTGATGTTCGAGTCGTTGCACAGAACGCGCTCCTAAAAATGAATGACTGTGCGAATCGACTTGCCATCGTGCATGAGATCAAAGGCCTCGTTGATGCGTTCCAGCGGCATGGTGTGGGTGACGAAGGGATCGAGATCGATGCGTCCGGCCATGGCGTCTTCAACCATGCCGGGCAACTGCGTACGGCCCTTCACCCCACCGAATGCGCTGCCGCGCCACACGCGGCCGGTGACCAGTTGAAAGGGACGCGTTGAGATCTCCTGTCCTGCACCCGCCACACCAATGATGATGCTTTCGCCCCAGCCCTTGTGACAGCACTCAAGGGCTGCGCGCATGACATTGACGTTGCCTATGCATTCAAAGCTGAACTCCACGCCGCCATCGGTCATCGCGACGATCACTTCTTGAATGGGCTGGTCGAAATCCTTCGGATTGATGCACTCGGTGGCGCCCATGGCCTTGGCCAGCTCGAACTTGCTGGAGTTGGTGTCGATGCCGATGATGCGACCGGCCTTGGCCTGCCTGGCGCCTTGCACGACGGCCAGACCGATGCCGCCCAAACCGAACACCGCGACGGTGTCGCCGGCCTGTACCTTGGCGGTGTTGTGCACGGCGCCTATGCCGGTCGTGACACCACAACCGAGCAAACACACCTTGCCATGGGGCGCCGCGGGGTTGATTTTGGCCAGTGAGATTTCATTGACCACCGTATATTCACTGAAGGTGCTGCAGCCCATGTAGTGAAAAATGGGCCGGCCCTGGTAGGAAAACCGCGAGGTGCCATCGGGCATCAAGCCCTGGCCTTGGGTGGCGCGCACACGCTGACACAGGTTGGTCTTGCCAGACTTGCAAAACTTACATTCGCGGCACTCGGCAGTGTAGAGCGGAATGACATGATCGCCGGGCGCGAGTGAGGTCACGCCGGCACCACATGCAATGACGGTACCCGCACCCTCGTGTCCCAGTACCGCTGGGAAGATGCCTTCCGGATCTTCGCCCGACAAGGTGAAGGCATCGGTGTGACAGACACCGGTATGGGAGATCTTCACGAGCACTTCGCCCGCAGCGGGATCAGCAACATCAATCTCGACAATGTCCAAGGGTTTGCCCGGGGCAAATGCAACAGCGGCGCGTGATTTCAACGGAGGTGTCCTTGCGGTTAGATTTAGATATTGGCTCCGACAGGCACTCGGCCCGTCGCTTGGTGCTTTGCGTCAGCTAGCGCAGCGCTGATGTCGCCGCCAAGGTCACTGCTGCAGCAGTGCCGGCAGCACATAGGACGCGCCATCAAAGTGCAGCTCATAGTGCTGAGCGGACTTATGCTCGTCAATCTCACAGCCGTCTTTGACTACCGTCTGATCCTGTTCGAGGCCCGTCTCCAGCACGAGCACATCGGCCAGTCCGTGATGGCTGGTTTTGGCCATCGCGAGCTTGCGTTTAGTCTCCGACGAGCGGGCACATCCGCCGGGCCCTTGCGGTTCACCGAAAAGCTTATAGGTGACTAAATTCTGCATTACAGATGTCAATTCATTGTTGCGCGCCACGTAAAGACTCAGTGTCTCGTAATCGGCGTGGGGATTCCCGCGCATCGCCCTGACGCCGAACGCGCGCACCGTTGGCGCCAATAGGTAGCGTCCGGTATCGATGGTGATGCTTTTAAGGTAGAGGGCATCCGAGTCTAAAGCACCCTTTTGCAATATCCGCTGCAATATTTCTCCGCTCGCGGTTTCTACGATCACCACATCCAGATCATAGAGCCCATCATGCGAGGCCGGCGAACTCATACTGGAATTGGTCTGGTAGTGAGCCAAAGCCACAAGCGTCTTGCGCGGGTCAGCCGGCCAGATCTTACAGTCGGCCAGATACTCGACCGATTCGTCCTGCTGATAATGCAGTGCCGTATTCAGTTGGATGATCAGGCTCGGGCAGTCGGCGTAGCTCAGCATCGGGAGCAAGAACATCATCCATATCAAGGCATGAGCTAAATTTCTGCTGGTGGTGAAGGCGCCATCGCAGTCGAGGTAGGGATCGCCGTCCACGAAAACAGGCGTAACCAAAGGTTCGCAGCCTGCTGCCTTGACCATGAAATGCAAGTGCGTGGGGCAAAACCCGTGGCGCCCGCCAGCCGCCAGCATGCTGGCCACAGGGCCATCGGTCGGCACCGGATAGGCCCCCGGCTTCTCGGTCACCATGGAAGAGCGTCGAGCGATGATGCGGGCGTGGGCGGACATGGTTGCTAGTTTCGCCACAAACGCCAAGCAAGTCACCCCGATTAAATCGGCAGCTGCGTAGTTATGCCGGAATATGAAAGCGCCTGGCATCGATGATGGGAATCCAAGCGGGTGCCCCGCGATCAGATCGCCCCTCCCGTCTCTTACGATCAAGCAGGTTGAGCAGCTTTAGTGACGGTCCACTCGGATGTTTGTCGCCCACTTCCCCTTTGCGCACGGTCGAGAGACTGGTATTCAACACGGCAGCGGGCACAGCCTGACTGACCTGTAGGTGATCGCGCAGCGCACGAATTCTTGCGAATTTCGAACGACATTTAAGATCCTACGTGTGAGACTTGGTTAGCCGCGTCGACTGGCGGCCCGCAGCCCCAGAGCACAGTCGACGACGGTCCTCGTTCTGCTTGGGATCGTTGATTATTCTACGGGACTGGCGCCGGGCAGCTGGCAACCGCCACAACAGCCATCACCTCTGCCATCACAGGAGCAACGCCATGTCTATCGCATCTAACAAGCAAGTCATCCGCGACTTCTTCGCCGCGCTGTCGAACGGCAATTCAACGCGCCTGCGCGAGCTAATGCACACTGATATAGCCTGGACCCTGATCGGTGACACACCGTTGTCGAAGACTTATCGCGGTCATGCGGGCGTAGAGAAGGGTCTGCTGGCGGCAGTTGGCAAAGTGATCGATACCCGCGCCGGCGTCGGGCTTGAGGTCATCGAAATGATCGCCGAAGGCGACCAAGTCGTCTGTCGCGCCCAGGGCACTGTGACGGGCAACTACGGGCCCTATAACAACACCTACTGTCATGTGTTCACCGTGCGCGACGGCCAAATCGTTGAAGACATCGAGTATCTCGATACCCTGCTCATCGAGCGCGCGCTCTACGGTCGCAAGTTCGTCGAGTAGCAGTCTGGCTGATTGATCTGAGAGAAGGTCATGGCTGCGGCTCTTGCAGAAAATTTCATCTGACCCCAATTGCGACCAATTGCGGCCAGATTGGAACCGCGCGCGGTCCGCTTCGAACACGCTGAGCCCTTGCCCACGTTGACCGGCGCTTGACCGCCTGCTCCCTTGACCCGTGACCGACAGTGATTGCGGCGCAAGTTTCGAGATGTCCACTCGACGGTGATCAACTAACGTCCTGCCCGGTCCTTCCCGGCGCGCATCTTGGTAGGCGCCACCCCCTATTGCCTATGAGGAGTTGCTGATATGAGTCGTATCGTTTTGATCCATGGCTCGTGGCACGGTGCCTGGTGCTGGTACAAGGTCACGGCGCGGCTACAGGCGCTAGGCCATGTCGTCATAGCGCCCGACCTTGCCAGCCATGGTCGTGACTGGACACCGCCCTGCGATGTCACTCTGCAACACTATGCCGACACTATCCTGGCTATTCTCGACGAGAGCGATGAACCGAGTGTTGTGGTTGCGCACAGTCGCGGCGGCATTGTGTTGAGTACGGTGGCCGAACAACGACCGGAGAAGGTCCACTGCGGAATCTACCTTGCAGCAGTAGCCGCGCTGCACGGTGAGACGGTGTTCGATCTATTGGCGCATGCCGGTGATTCCTTACTACTACCGCACTTCTATCAGGCTGATGACGGCAGCTGGGACATGCTGCGCGAGGCGGGTTACCGCGCAGCGCTCTATCACGATTGCAATGATGACGACGTTGCGCTGTGCCGTCTGCTGCTCACACCGGAACCACTGGCGCCCTCGCTCACCCCACTGCAGCTCTCGGCCGAACGGTATGGTCGCGTGCGCAAGGCCTATATCGAACTCGCCGCCGATCGTGCTGTGCCCTTGGCGTGGCAACGTTTCATGCACGAGCGAATTGTGATGAACGAGGTTCGCACTATAGATGCCAGTCACTCAGCATATTTTTCCCAGCCGGACGAAGTGGTGCGAATGATCATTGAGATTGCTGACAGCCTCTGAACCGGCTGTCGCTCGTGACGCCGGCAGGCCAGGGCCAACACGCCCGGTCTGTCGCGTGAGTCTCATCGATGGTCGCCGTTCCCGTCGGCACCGCTGGCCGCAGCGAGGAACGCCTCACAACTCGCAATGAACTCCTGGGTGCGCTCGAAATGCGGCAGTGCGCCGGAGTCGAAGACCGTGCAGATCCAATTTGCGCGACCGGCAATATCCTGCTTGTGATGGCAGTCGACGCCGGCAGATCTCCTCGGTCATCGCGAGCACGGCGTCGGTCATCATGCGCGGCGTAAGGTCGCCGAAATGCCCCTCAAGCACAGCTCGCCGCCAGTCGCTTGACCTCACGCGGATGGCGACAATCTGCCTGCGTACGTTGGTCGATAGTTCACCTCTGAAAACGCTCTGCGCGCGCTGTTGGCACCGGTGCTTAGTGAAATCCCGAGCTCAGAGGCGGCCACGTGCCGCAACCATTCTTGCGGACGGCGTTCGAATTCAACAATAGCAACGCTCGATCCCGCCGAAGAGGGCGGTTATATTTCGTTGTATGCAAGGGCCGCAGTCACATCCCTGCACTCGTCGAGGAGACAAACAATGAAACTCGCTCTTTACCTGCCCAATTTCCGCGACACGGTCACCGTCAAGGAACTTGAGGACCTGACGAACCTCGCCGAAGAGCTCCACTTTGACTCGGTCTGGACGCTTGACCGCATCGTTGTGCCTGAGGCCTCAGACCAACAGAAACTCCAGCACTCGTTCGGGATGATGGAGCAGTTCCCAAAGGCACTTCCGGTGTCCGCCCGCGGTCAGTGGCTGCACGGCATGCCGCTGATCCCGTGGTTGGCGGCGAAAACCAGCAAGGTTCGTATCGGCATGAGCATCATCGATACACCCTACCGCGCACCTGGCGTGCTCGCCGGCGAGATAGCGACGGTCGATCACTTGTCGAACGGACGAGTTAACGTCGGTGTCGGCTCCGGTTGGATGCCCGAGGAGTTTGCGGCTGCGAGTGCCGCCCATATCTTCCCCAAGCGACATAAACATGTGCGCGAGACGATAGAGGTGTTGCAGGGGATCTGGACGAACGATCTCTTCGAATACCACGGCGAGTTTGCCGACTTCGATCGATGCGGCTTCGGCGCGAAGCCGCTGCAGAAGCCCCACCCGCCCATTTATTTCAGCGGCCTCAAGGATGCGAAACGTTCCGCACGTCGCATCGCCAAGTACAAGCTGGCGGGCTGGATCGGCATCCAAGACACGCCCGAGGAAATCGTCCGGTGGCGCGACGAGATCCAGCGCGAGCTCGGTGAACTCGGCAGTTACCGTTCACTCGACGACGGGTTCGATATGTGCAGCATGATCTGGTTCACGATCACTGACGAGCCCACAGACCAGACCCCCAACGGCAAGTTGAGCAATCTGCTGGTGGGAACTGCGGCCCAGATCACCGACAACCTTAAGCGCTACAAAGAAGCCGGGATGGATATGCCCCTACTCTGGCCGCCCTTTAGCGGAGTGCCGGTGTCCAAGACGCTCGACGATCTGAAGCGACTGGTCGAGGACATCATGCCCAAGGTCAACGCCAGCTGAGGAAACCCGGGCGGACCGTCCCGTTCACAGACGCGGGGGTGGAACGCGGCGCTCGTGCCAGGCGCCGTGACACAGTCGTGCTCCGCGAGGCCGTCGTCAGCCTGCGAGCGATCTCTGCGTACGAGCCAAGGTTTCAGCGGTGAGCTCGTTGCTCACCAAATGGATCCGCTTCCCCTGCCGGAATGGCGTGTCGCAATCTGCGCAGATCCGAAGGCGCCCGACGACGAAAGGCCGGCAGGCAGAGGATGTTGGTCATCGCTGCGGCTCCCCTTGGATTGAATTCAAGCTTGTGAGAACGGGCCGCGATGATCACAAAGCCGTCACAGCCTACTGCGGCGGCTTGAAGCCCAATTCGCTTGGAAAGCCCTCGATGTCGGGCGGCGGGTAATAACGTCCTTCGCCGAGTTCATCGACACGCGCGAAGAAGGCCTCGTCGGCGGCGAAACCCAGCGGTCCTATCTCGCGTAGATTCATGGCCTGGCGATAAATATTCCAGGACTCCGGGCGCAAGGTCGAAGCGGTCATCAACAAGGCATCGCCTTCTTCGCTGTTGCCGCTCTGACGTAAATGAACGCCAAGTCGGAAATGGGCATTGGCCAAGGCCACATTGTCGCCCGGTAGCGCAAGGTGAGCGCGGGCCTGCGCTGGCGTGAAGGCATGGCGACTCTTGGCGCCGTGGATGGCCCAGTCGCGCACCGCATCCATATAGGTTTGCTTGGCCTGCTCGGCCAGGGTCGCAGCGGATGGCGGCAGGGAACCATCGGCGCGATTGCGCGCGCGCCAGGCGTCATGGGAGCCGGCGGTTTCGGCCGGACGCACCACCTGGCCATGTTCATCTATCCATACCGCCTGCGGTACGTTGACCATGTTGTATAGATCGGCCACGCGATGTTCTGCGTCGATCAGCACCGGATAACTGGGCTTGGCCAGTTCTATCCATTCACGGGCGGTTTCCGCACCACGCGATTCCTCCGCCACTGCGATGATGACAAAATCCTCGTGCTTCACTTCTTCGTACAGTGCCTGCCACACGGACAGGTCAAGACGGCAGCCTCACCAACTCGACCAGGTGGTGAGGAATACCCGCTTACCGCGATAGTCCGACAGCTTGTGCAGTTGACCATCGAGATCGGGTAACTCGAAATCCGGCGCGTTGAGACTAGTTAGCGTGGTGGCACGCTCGCCGGCGGTTGTGCCCAGTATCCAGCTCGAACCGGCACGGTCGTGCAGGACGGGTCGGTCCAGCAGACGCCAGAAAGCCGCGATGTTC
>JANMJF010000080.1:0-1998 GCA_031371245.1 Pseudomonadota bacterium
GATGGAATATTGCACATGCCGACCGGCTGTGGCCGGAGGCGAAGAACGTCGGCTATCGCGCGCAGTCGCTCAAACGCTACCTGAACAAGGTGCCGCACTATTTGAGCGGCCGGGCATTGATGGATGAGTGGAAAGGACGCAATCCGGGCAGGGAACTGCGCTACGACCCGGGGAACATGGTGGTCAACCAGTAGTGTCCCAACGTTTTCACGAAGGAACGAAGTAACCTGATGATTGATAGGGTGAAACGATCGATTTTGTCTGGTCTCGATTTGAACGTCGTGGTGCAGACTTCGAGCCTTTTGCGGGCTTCCGCCAAAGGCTCCTATGCATCAAGGCATGCTCGTCTTCGCGCAGGTGATGGTTCACATGCCGTTGAGCACCTTTCGAAGATGCGTTGCTACTCATCGAGGAGATCACAAAGTCCAGGGGTTCAGTTGCCTCGATCAGTTCTTCACCAGGGCCTTCGCGCAATTGACCGGGCGCGAATCGTTGCGCGACATCGAAGTCAACTTGCGCGCGCAGTCGGCACGGCTCTATCACATGGGATTTCGATGTCCGACGGTCTCTCGCAACACGCTGGCCAATGCCAACGCGACACGTCCGTGGCGGATCTATTGCGACTTCGCGCAACACCTGATTGGTATCGCGCGGCCGCTGTATGCCGGAGAGCCATTGGCGGTGGATCTCGATGCCACGATTTATGCGTTCGACGCCACCACTATCGACTTGTGCCTGGCGGTGTATCCGTGGGCGCCGTTCGTTTCGACCAAGGCGGCAATCAAGCTGCATACGCTGCTCGACTTGCGCGGCGCAATCCCGAGTTTCATTCACATCACCGACGGCAAGACCCACGAAGTCAGCATCCTCGACCACTTGATCATCGAAGCGGGTGCGTATTACCTGCTCGATCGCGGATTTCTGGATTTCAGCCGCCTGTACGTGATTCATCAAGCGCAAGCGTTCTTCGTCACACGAACCAAGAGCAACACCAAGTTCAAGCGGCGTTACTCGCAACCTGTGGATCGCCGGAACACCAATGTCTTGTGCGATCAGATCGGCGTTCTCACACTCGCCTCTTCGAGCAAGGACTATCCCGCGCCACTGCGGCGCATCGTGATCAGGGATCTGGAGACGGGCAAGCGCCTCACTTTTCTGACCAACAACTTCGCCTTGAAACCCGAACTGATCGCGCAACTGTATCGGCAGCGCTGGCAGGTCGAGTTGTTCTTCAAATGGATCAAGCAACATCTGCGTATCAAAGCCTTCTTCGGCACCAGCGAGAACGCGGTGAAGACGCAGATCTGGATCGCCGTGTGCACATACGTGCTCATCGCGATCTTGAAGAAGCGTCTCGAGCTGCCGCATAGCCTTTACGAGATCCTACAAATACTGAGTCTGACCATGTTCGAAACCGTCCCCATTAATCAACTACTTGCCCTTAACCCACCCAATTCAGACCTCGAAAAATCGTCTGCCCAGGGTTCCCTCCTCTGACCGACGTTGGGACACTACTGGTCAGACACCAATTTCCGACGCCCGAAGAATTAGGGTCAGACACCAATTCGATGCATAGACGCGAGTTTCTCCAACTGCTGGCTGCGGCTTCCGCGGCGGGCCTTCCGCTCGCTTCGCGCGACGTCCTGGCCCAATTGCAGGCGCCCGAGCGCTTCTACGATGTGCCGGCATTCGGCAACGTATCACTGCTGCATTTCACCGACTCTCACGCGCAACTCACGCCGATTCACTTTCGCGAGCCCGATGTCAATATCGGTATCGGCGTCGCCGCAGGCAAGCCCCCGCATCTCGTGGGCGAGCATCTGCTGAAGGCGTTCGGCATTCCGCCGCGCACGCATCAGGCACACGCGTTCACGTACCTGGACTTCACCGAAAGCGCGAAGATCTACGGCAAGGTCGGCGGATTCGCACACATGTCGACGCTCATCAAGCGGCTGAAGGCGTCGCGTCCCGGCGCCTTGCTGCTCGATGGTGGCGACA
>JANMJF010000086.1:0-3107 GCA_031371245.1 Pseudomonadota bacterium
CGTCGCCACATTGGCCCGACACAAGCGCAGATCGAGCACATGCTTGCGGCGCTCGGCCTCGATTGCCTCGAACAGATAGTCGAACGCGCAGTACCGGACAACATCGTCTCGCGCGCGCCGCTGGCCTTGACCGAGACCGTCAGCGAACGCGCGATACTCAATCATCTGCGCGCCATGCGCGAACGCAACCGTGTCAACATCTCGATGATCGGCATGGGTTACTACGGCACCTTGATGCCGGAAGTGATCAAGCGCAACGTGCTGGAGAATCCCGGTTGGTATACCGCCTATACACCCTATCAAGCGGAGATCTCTCAGGGCCGTCTCGAAGCGCTGCTCAACTACCAGCAGATGATCATCGATCTGACCGGCATGGAGATTGCCAATGCTTCGATGCTGGACGAGGCCACGGCCGCTGCCGAGGCCATGGCTATGGCACGGCGGCTGGCCAAGAATCCTTCGCCACGCTTTCTGGTCGACGCGGACTGCCATCCGCAGACCATCGCCGTAGTGGAAACCCGCGCCCGCTCTTTTGGTTTCGAGGTGGTGTGCGGCGATGCCCATGGGCTGCTTGTCGACGGCGACTACTTCGGTGCGCTGTTGCAATATCCGGGCTCGAGCGGCGCGCTTTCAGATCACAGCGATTTCATCGCGGCCGCCCATGGGCGCGGCATGCTGGTGACGGTCGCGAGCGATCTGCTGAGCCTGGTATTGCTCAAGCCACCGGGTGAGATGGATGCCGATATCGTGGTCGGCAGCGCGCAACGTTTTGGCGTGCCGATGGGCTATGGTGGCCCCCACGCGGCCTTCTTCGCCACCCGTGAGCGCTTCGTGCGTACCATGCCGGGCCGCCTCATTGGCGTGTCGCGCGATCGCGATGGCCGTGTCGCTTTGCGTATGGCCCTGCAAACCCGCGAGCAGCACATTCGGCGCGAGAAGGCGACCAGCAATATCTGCACCGCGCAGGTCTTGCTGGCGGTGCTCGCCGGTTTCTACGCGGTCTACCATGGTCCGCAGGGTTTGGCCTTGATCGCCGGGCGTGTGCATCGACTGCAACAGATCCTGGTCAGTGGTTTGCAGCGTCTCGGCTATGAGATTGCGCACCCAAGTTTCTTCGATACCGTGACCTTGCATGTGCCCAATCGCGCGCGGCATTTTGCCGCCCGTGCGCGTGAGGCCGGCATCAATCTGCGCGTGGTCGATGCTGACCATCTTGGTATTGCTTTCGACGAGACTATCAACCGGGCGGCAGTGCGGGCGTTGTGGCGGGTATTCGCCCGTGACGATGCCGACGAGCTCGATTTCAAAACACTCGACACCAGCATCGAGGAGTGCATTCCCCCTGCACTGCGCCGCACCAGCACCATCCTCAGCCACCCGGTGTTCGAGCGTTATCACTCCGAGACCGAAATGATGCGCTATATGCGGCGCCTGGCGCGCCGCGACATTGCGCTGGACCGTGCCATGATCCCGCTCGGCTCGTGCACCATGAAGCTCAACGCGGCGGTCGAGATGCAGGCGCTATCGTATCCCGAGTTCGCCGATCTGCACCCCTTCGTTCCACTCGATCAGGCGCAGGGCTATCAGCGCCTGTTCGAAGAGTTGACGGCGATGCTGGTCGACCTGACCGGCTTCACGGCCTTCTCGCTGCAACCCAACGCCGGATCGCAGGGCGAATACGCCGGCCTGCTGGTGATCCGCAAATACCACGAAGTGCGCGGCGAGGGTGCGCGCGACGTGTGTCTTATTCCGGCCTCGGCCCACGGCACCAATCCGGCCAGCGCGGCGATGGCCGGCTTACAGGTGGTGGTGGTGAATTGCGATGAGAACGGTAACGTCGATGTGGACGATCTGCGCACTAAAGCACAAAACCATGCCGCGCGACTGGCCGGTCTTATGATCACTTATCCGTCGACCCACGGTGTATTCGAGGCCTCGATCATCGAAGTCTGTGACATCGTTCATGCCTACGGCGGTCAGGTGTATATGGATGGCGCCAACTTCAACGCCCTGGTCGGCATCTGTCGGCCGGCCGAGATCGGCGCTGATGTCATGCACATCAATCTGCACAAGACCTTTGCCATTCCCCATGGCGGTGGTGGGCCGGGCATGGGTCCGATCGGGGTCAAACCCCATCTCGCCGCCTATCTGCCCGACCATCCGGTAGTAGGCGGTGTGAATCCCGACGCAGGCCCGGCCGGTACCATTGGCACGGTGTCGGCCGCGCCGTGGGGCTCAGCCAGTATTCTGACGATCTCGTGGGCCTATATCGCCATGATGGGGGCGAGCGGACTGCGCCGCGCGACGATGGTCGCGATCCTGGCGGCCAACTACGTCGCGACACGCTTGAAAGATCACTACCCGGTGCTTTACACCGGTCGCAACGGCATGGTCGCGCACGAATGCATCATCGATCTGCGTGCGCTCAAGGCCGCCACCGGCATTAGCGTCGACGATGTCGCCAAGCGTCTCGCTGACTACGGCTTTCACGCCCCGACCATGTCCTTCCCGGTCGCCGACACGCTCATGATCGAACCGACTGAAAGCGAGAACCTGCGCGAACTTGAGCGTTTCTGCGAAGCCATGATCAAGATCCGTGGCGAGATCGCTGCGGTGGCGCAAGGGCACGCCGATCGCGACGACAACCCGCTCAAGAATGCGCCCCATCATCATTGCCTGTTGCTCGACGAACAATGGACGCGCCCCTACAGCAAAGCCGAAGCGTTCTTTCCTATGGAAGGTCTGCACGAGGATAAGTACTGGCCGCCGGTGTCACGTATCGACAATGTGCATGGTGACAAGCAGGTGGTATGCAGCTGCCCGCCGATGGCGGCTTATCAGGATTGAGAAGGTAGGGGCAGAGACTGCGCCCTCACGCCAATACCGTTTTTGTTTCCCCACAGCGCAGGCAACGTTTGATAGTCACCAGCTTGCCCTGTTTGACGTCGAACTGCTTGCTCTGATCGACTTCCCACTTGTGGAAGCCGCTCTTGCACAGGGTCTTGCCTTCGCCCTTGTTGTTCTTCGACGGCTGACGGAACGGAATGACATCGCCCATGGCTGCTCCCCGCATGCTCGGTCGGTCGCGCAAGTGTAGTTCATAGCCG
>JANMJF010000119.1:0-3380 GCA_031371245.1 Pseudomonadota bacterium
CCTGCGACCTCGGATAACACCTGGGTGTTGTGCTGCCCAAGCAGCGGCGCGATCTTGGCCGAATAGTCGCTCTGGCCGGAAAAACGCAGCGGGAAACCCGGCAGCATGAGATTGCCCAGAACAGGATCGCTGACCGACCGAATCGCGCCGCGGCCCTTGAAATAGGGATGAGTCAAGGCATCCAACGGGCTCAACACCGGGCCACAGGGCACGCGGTGCGCATCGAATTGCGCGAGCAGGCTCGCGTCGTCGGCATAACTGGCCATCCACGCTTCGATCTGCGGAATGAGTTCACTCTGATGTTCGGCACGCGGCTGCGGATCGGAGAAACGCGGGTCGGTTTCCAGATCGGGTCGAGCCATGGCTTTGCACAAATTCTTCCACTGACCCTGCACCACCAGCAGCGCGATATAGCCGTCGGGCGACTTGTACACGCCGCACGGACAAAGCAATGGGTGATGAGAGCCGACCCGCTTCGGCACGAAGGCCGGGTTGATCTGCGGCACCTGCAGGTTGATCTCGTGCATGGCGAAAATGCAGTCGATCATCGAGATGTCCATCCACTGGCCCTCGCCGGTGCGCTCGCGATTGAATAACGCATAACCAATCGACGCGAACGCATGCACACCGGCCGACACATCGGCCATGCCAACACCAACCGGCTGGGGCGGGCCATCGGCTGGGCCGGTCATATGCATGAAGCCAGCAAAGGCCTGCGCTATCCAATCGAAGCCGGTCTTGTGCGATAAGGGGCTATCACGACCAAAAGCCGATATCGAAGCCATCACCAGCTTCGGATTAATGCGCTGCAAGGCTTGGTAATCCCAGCCGCGCTTCTCCATCACCCCCGGCCCGTAGTTCTCCACCACCACGTCAACCTTAGACACCAAATCTTTCACCACCGCGTCGCTGGCGGCGTGATTGAGATCCATGCATAGACTCTGCTTGCCGAGATTTTGCTGCACGAAATAGCCGCTGCGTCCGTCTTTCATGGCCGGTAGCAAACGCGACGGATCGCCCGCCGGTGCGCGCTCGATTTTGATGATCTCGGCGCCCATTTCCACCATCAGGCGGGTAACGGTCGGGCCCGCCAGGTACTGGGTGAAATCCAGCACCCGGATACCTTTCAGAATCATGGTCATCTCCCCGCGGCGCAGCGGCGTTGAAGCCGACAATAATGATCGTGGTCAACATGCGCATGGGGCGCGATCAGCGATACTCCCCGGTGTACGCTGGACAGGCATTAGGCAATTCCCGATTGCATATCCTTTCGCAGGCCTCTTATGCTGCTGGTCATCATATTGCGCGGAGGCGCCAATCGCCATGGAAACGATCAAGCGTATTCTGCTCGCGACCGATGGTTCTGAACACGCGCTGCACGCGGCCGCTTTTGCCGGCATGCTGTCGCGCGAGACCGGTGCCAAACTCGACATCGTTACCGTGCACAACGATGACGCGGTGATGCTGAACGCCATGGGCCCGGCCATCTGGCCGGCGACCGTGCCCTACTCCGCCATGAGTACCGATGAGATTCGGCAGACCGTCGAACAGCATGCCACCGACACCATCCTGCCCGACACCGTGAAAGCCTGCGGTGCGGGCGCATGCCTCGGCGCGACCTTACAACTGTGGGGCCAGGTCTCGGAGCAGATCTGCACCTACGCCGATGGCCACGATTGCGATCTGATCGTGCTCGGCACGCGCGGCCGCTCGAGCTTTTCCAAACTACTACTCGGCAGTGTCAGCACCCAGGTCACCAGCCACGCCCATTGTCCTGTGACCTTGGTACGTTGAAAACGAAACCGCCATCGGCCATGACCATGATGCACTTGAGAACAGTCGTCGCGATGGTGTTGTGTCTTGTCATGCAGATGGCAACGGCGGCGGAAAACACTGCCGACATCATGCACAAGGTCTACGACGCCATTGCCTATCTGCTGCCGCTCAGCGTGCGCCGTGGCGATGCGGCTACGAAGTGGGACAAGGAACTCATCGAAGAGAAGCTCAAGGTCTTGACTGCTGCCTCCGGCACACTGGTCAAGCATGCCGACAGCGAAGACGCCGAGTTCCGCCTGCTGGCGCGGTCTTTTGATCGGCTTGTGCAAGACATCGGCGTATCGTTCCGCGCCCAATGGCCGGACTATGCCTATTACTCGCTGATGGAATTGACCGATCACTGCGTCGCCTGTCATTCGCGGCTGCCTGCACAATCCCAGGATCTATTCGGCCAACGACTCATGGCGCGCATGAACGTCGAGGTGCTCGAACCCGAATCGCGCACCTTGCTCTATATCGCGACCCGCCAGTTTGATGCCGCGCTAAGCCTCTTCGAACAACAGCTACTGGATGCAAAGATAAGCCCGATCGAGGCTGACTACCGCAGCATCATGCTGCGCTATCTGCGGCTCGCAATCTCGACCGGGGGGTCGAACGAACGTATCACCACCTTCCTCGATACCTATGCCAAGCGTAAGGATGTGCCCTACTACATCGCTCATCGCCTTGCGCATTGGCGCACGGCGCTGACCAGGCTCACGAGCAGTCTAGAAGGCACACCGGATCTCAATCGCGCGCGCCAGATATTCGACAATGGCACCGCCCTCACCCTTGCCCCCGGCAATCGGCTACGCGCAGTCGAAGATTTAGTCGCAGCGCGCCTCATGCGTACGTATCTGCAGGCCCACCCCAAGGTCTCGAATGCCGAACGCGGCGAGATCTATTACAAGCTCGGCATCGTCGCCTTGCGTAGCAGCGAACCGGAACCCGCTGTGCCCGAACTTGAGATGCTGATGGCTGCCTCCATCCAGTCCGATGCACATGGCCCCTTCGCCCAGGACGCCTACGGGATCCTCGAAGAATACGGTTACATCCATGATGAGCATCTCGCCAAACAGAGCGAGTCACGGACCTTGATCGATATGGCGGCGTTGAAGAAGCAGGTGTTTGGCAAGTGAGACCGGCCATCATCGGCGATTTCGCGTGACCCCTAAATCGCGCAACAGGCCGTCCTTCAGGCCGTAGACCCAACCATGGATGGTGACGTCCTGGCCGCGCCGCCAGGCATCGGTGATGACCGTCGAGTTGCTTAGATTATCGACTTGGCGTTGTACGTTGAATTCGCAGAGTTTGTCCTCGTAGGCGGCGCGCGACTCCGTTTTTTCGAGTTCCGCAGCACGTAGATCAGCGATTTCACGGATCGGCCGCAGCCAGTTCGAGATCACTCCATGGGAGACTTCGTCGAGCGCGGTGCGCACACCACCGCAGCCGTAGTGCCCGCACACGATGACGTGCCGTACCTTCAGCACTTCGACCGCAAACTGCAGCACTGCAAAGCAGTTCATGTCGGAGTGAATGACCAGGTTGGCGACATTGCGGTGGAC
>JANMJF010000121.1:0-3175 GCA_031371245.1 Pseudomonadota bacterium
GCAGATGATCTACCAAGCCTGGTTCATCAAGTGACATGGAACCATCGCGTAGAGCCTCCACCAGTTCCCAGCGCAGTGCCTCACGCGCGCCTTCATGTCCGATGATGGCGAGCAGCCGCGTGTGCTCGGCCGCGCGCAGCGCCGGACCGAGGCCCATATCCCGCAACAGGATATCCAGCGAGTTGGCTGCGACCCGCGCCATGAATTGTGTGCGTCCCGATGTCGCCGCCATGACATCCTCGCGCAGGAAATCGCGCACGCTGATCAAGAGTTCGTCGTCGCGCGGCAATTCGTCGCCGTTAGGTAGCGATGCCGACGGCAGACTCACCGCGCCTGGCATGATGAGGTTGACACAATCGACCTGACACTCTGAACTGCGCCGGCCGATGGCCGGTCTTTCGACTGTGCGATCAGGGCCGTGGCGATAATGCTCGGCCATGATTAACGAGCCCACCGCCCACCAGAACGAGCCAAATATTTCCCAGAAGCGCACATGTTCGGCATCGACGGCGCGGCCACTCACCACGCTGTAGCCGGCGAATAGATCTGCGCGCAGACCGAAGCCGCCGACCGGCAAATCACTGCGGCCAAAGCGCCAGGAGTTGGTGCAGATCCAACCCAGGTCGCGCATCGGATCGCCAATGTGGGCCACTTCCCAATCGAGTACGCCGATCACGCCCATGCTCGGCGAAATCATTAGATTACCGTTACGAAAATCGTTGTGGACGAGGGTCAACGGGCAGTCCGGTGGCAGGTGTTCGAGCAGCCAGCGTGCGGTGAAATCGATCATCGGCTGCGGCGTGCCGAGTTCGCGGTAGTAGTGCCATTGCCGTGCGACGAAGGCCTGTGGCGTGAGTCGTTCGAGATGTTCGGTGAGACCGTGGGTCTCGACATCGATGCCATGGATGCGGGCGAGGATCTCGCCGCATTGATAGGCCAAGGACTGCCGCACGCTGGCGAATTCTTCGCTCTTGACGATACGCGCGCCCAGGGTTTCGCCGGGCAGCCATGCCATGACGAAGCCATCGCCGAGACCATCGCCGCGATCCAGCACGTGCAGGATCTCGGGGGCGGGCACCGAGGCTGCACGGGCGAGCGTCATGAGCCGCGCTTCGATGGCGAGACCGGGGCCACCGTAGTCACGGGTGTCGGCCGCACCGCCAGGCGCGCGTCGTAGCGCGAGTCGGCGCGGGCCATCGCGGGTGGTGATATCCACCGCATAGGTTTCCTGACTCGCGCCACCCGATAGCCGCGCGCAGCGTTCGAGTGAAACGAATTCCGGCATGACGCGGCTTAGCACCCGCGCAAGGTTTTGATCGAAGTCGGTCATGATGGTGTGCAGTATACGGAGTGCATGCACGGCGTGCTTGTCAGCCACCGTCAGTCTATCTAGTCTCTGCGACTGCGTGGCGCGCCGCGCCAAATCGAGGTCTTGACTATGGATGCCATTGCTCAGATGAAAGCCGCCGCCCGCCAAGGCTGGGCGAGTTTCACCCCGTTTGAAATGCTGACCGGTTCGGTGGCGCCAGATCTGGTACGTTTCGCCGGCGTCACGGCCGGGCAACATGTGCTGGACGTCGGTTGTGGCACCGGTGTCGTGGCCCTGAGCGCTGCGCGCAATGGTGCGACGGTGACCGGTGCCGATTTGACGCCGGCCCTGCTCGAAGGGGCGCGCTACAACGCTGGGCTGGCCGGTGTCGCCATCGATTTTCAAGAAGCGGACGTCGAGGCCCTGCCGTTCGCCGATGCCAGCTACGACGTGGTGCTCAGTCAGTTCGGTCATATGTTCGGGCCACGCCCGGCCGTGGCTATCGCTGAGATGCTGCGGGTCTTGAAGCCGGGTGGCGTGATCGCTTTTTCGACCTGGCCGCCGGAGCTCTATGTCGGGCGCATGTTTGCCCTGGTCAGTCGTTACTTGCCAGCCATGCCCGAGGGTGTGCGTTCCCCCATCGAGTGGGGCGACCCGCACATCGTGCGTGAGCGTCTCGGCACTGCGATAGGCGATCTGCGTTTCGATCGCGGCTGTCTGCGCTTTCCGGCTTTGAGCCCCGCCCATGCACGCGGTTTCATGGAACGCAATGCCGCGCCAGTGATGAAGGTGGTCGAGACCCTGGCTGGCGATGTGGCGCGACTCGCGCAGTTTCGCGACGAGTTTGACGCGCTAGCCACGCAATACTTTCACGACAACTTCGTGCGCCAGGATTTCCTGATGTCGCGCGCGGTGAAGAACTGATCCGCGCTTGCAAACCACCACCTCCAACCCAGAGAGAACACCATGATCCTCTACGAACATCCGCTGTCGCCCTATGCCCAGAAGGTCAAGATTGCGCTGCGCGAAAAAAATCTGCCTTTTGAATTGCATGTGCCCGACGGACTGGGCAGTGGCACGGGCTATAGCACGGACTTCGCGCAAGCGTCGCCACGCATCGAAGTACCGGCGCTGGTCGACGGCGCGGCGCGGGTCTTTGATTCGACCATCATCCTCGAATACATCGAGGACAAATGGCCTAACCCGCCGCTACTGCCGCGCGATGCGGCCGCCCGCGCCCGTGCGCGCATGATCGAGGACGTCATGGACACCCACTACGAGGCCATCAATTGGGGTCTGATCGAGATCCGTTTCATGGGCCGCATGACAAACGAACTCGCCGCCCATTTGCGCGCCCAGGCCGCCCTGCAGACCGCCGCCTGGCGGCGCTGGCTGAACATCGAGCTGGGCAGCGCGCCTTGGTTTGGCGGCGAGAGTTTCGGCTGGGCTGATCTCGCAGTCGTGCCCTATATCAATTGCTCGGTCAGTTTCGGTTTGCCACCCGAGCCGGGTTCGCCACTGGCGGCCTGGCTGACGCGTGTCAACGCGCGGCCAACGGTAGCGCTGACTGCGCAGGAAGCTAGCGACTCGATAGCAAGCCTTGAGGGTCTCGATGATTTAGTGCGACAAGGATTGTTCAAGCGTGAGTATCGCGACTATCGCCTCGAATGGATGATTAAATCGGGCGGCGTGCAGGTCGTGCTGGACGGCATCGCAAAAGACAATATCCGCTTTTCGCCGGACTTCGACGGGCCGCGCTGAGGCACGGTGAGGTCCTGTTACTATGCCGGCTCGCGGCGGCCATGCCCGCCGCATCTATCCCGATTGACAGTGGAATCCTGCCCATGGCCATCAACGATGATCTGA
>JANMJF010000153.1:0-4162 GCA_031371245.1 Pseudomonadota bacterium
GTACAACCGCCAGCGAGCGGGGGCAGCACCAAAAATAGAAATTAATTCAATTTCGAGAAATGAAGAAACTAATTTATAAAAATCATTGCTTTAAATAGTTTTTTTTAGAATATACATAAAAAATACAAGTGCTTAGTTCCCATTTACGGGGGGAGCAATTGGCGGCCAACTGATCTAATCTTCGCCCAGGCAGCATTGACCCGGGTCGCACGACCCGGCGAGAGATCCGCCACGACGGTCCTAACGCAACACCCGTCGGAAACTAAAAGCCCGGCCTAGTGCCGGGCTTTTTTTTGTCTCGACGCATGCACAACCGCATTGGCCGGCGATATCTATCGTCAGCAGCCCTCCGGCCGAGTTCAGGCTTCGCCCTTAAACACCTTGTTCATGTACTGCTCGATACTGAGCAGGCCACCCTCGGCCTCGGTGCGTCCCATATCCCGTGGCCGCAACACTTCGTTGAAACCCTCAATGCGCTTCCACACACAGAACGGCGTCTCGCTCTCGGGCCGTGGTACGTAGCGCGACTGGCCAAGCTTCTGGTAGCGATGGATGTAGCGCGGACAATTCACCCAAGTCTGGCTAATCGCCACACGTACCACCAGATCGGCTTCCTTGTATGCGGCGAGTAAGGGATCGTTCGGCACAATCGAGGCGCGGCCCTGCAGACGCATGCGGTTCGGCGTTTCGAAGTCTATGAACAGCATGCCGATCTCGGGGTTACCGGCCAGATTGCCCATTGAATAATACATGCCGTTGCCGTCGTAGCTCGGAAAGGCAATGGTGTGGTCGTCGACTATTTTGATGAATCCCGCATCACCGCCCTTATAGGACACCGTCGGACGGCCGTGGTGATCGAGGGTCGACAGGAAAAACATATCGCGTGTCGAGACGAACTGTTTGTCTCTCTCATCGAGTGCAGTCTTGACGATGGCCTGCTCGATGAGGTCGGCCATTTTGCGCGTCTCGAATTGATCCTGCAGCGCGCGATGCTGGTCGCCGTAGAAATGACTACTCATAGCCTCGAATCTCCCCAGTGATGAGTGCGTGATTGCGGCCGATCTTAGCTCAGCGCTTGGCGAGCAAATCGCGAATCTCGGTCAAGAGAATTTCTTCAGTCGTCGGAGCCGGCGGCGTCGGCGCCGCAGCCTCCTCCGTTTCACGCATACGCTTCATGGTGTTCATGGCTTTGACCGCCATGAAAATAGCGAAGGCCACGATCAGGAAATCGAACACAGTCTGCAGGAAGGCGCCGTACTTGATCGCGACGGCTGCGGTCTCACCCTCGGCCGCCTTCAGCACGAACGCAAGGTCACCGAAATTGACCCCACCCAACATCAGGCCGATGGGCGGCATGATCACATCGGATACGAAGGACGACACAATCTTGCCGAAGGCACCGCCGACGATGATGCCGACCGCCATGTCTACCACATTGCCCTTGACGGCAAATTCCTTGAATTCGCTCATAAGACTCATAGATCGATCCTCCCTCATTGGTGCTTTGTTATTTCCTGTGCCGCTTAGTGCGATAGCTCACCGCGCCGCGTCGACGGCGTGTTATTCCATCCCATCGCGGCGCTGTCAATGCCTGCTCTCGGCGGCGACACATAATTGCTGGCGTCGCGGCCCTGTGTTTACATGGCCGCGACGGGATGCCTGGGAGAGCCATCATGACGCAGCTGATCAAGACTAATTGCCCACGGGATTGTTACGACGGCTGCGGCATTGTGGTCGAGACTCGCGACCATGGCCGTCACCGTGTACTTGGTGACCCCGATCACCCCGTCTCGCGCGGCAAGCTGTGCAGCAAATGCGCGGTGGCTTACAACGGTGTCTGGCAGGATACCCAGGCCCGCCTGCAATTCCCGCTCAAACGTGTTGGCCGCAAAGGTGGCAACGATTTCGTGCGGATTTCCTGGGACGAGGCGCTCAACACCGTCGCCATGCGCATGCAAGCCGCGATGGCGAGCCACGGACCACAGTCCATCCTGCACACCCATTACTCGGGCACCCTGTCCTTGCTGGGCTATATGTTCCCCAACCGATTGTTCAATTATCTCGGTGCATCCGAGGTCGATCCTGACAGCATCTGCAACGCCGCCGGTCACGTCGCCTGGAGTCTGCTCTATGGCAGTTCGATCCAAGGTTTCGATCCACGCACGGCACGCGACGCAACCTGCATTCTGGTGTGGGGTGCCAATCCATCCCACTCGGCGCCCCATGCCCACGAGCATTGGCTCGTCGAAGCGCCGGGCAAAGTCATCGTTGTCGATCCGCTGCGCACCGAAACCGCAGCGGCGGCCGATCTGCACCTGCAACCCCGGCCCGGTACCGATGCCGCACTGGCCTTCAGCCTGCTGCATTGTCTGAAGCAGACCGGCCGCTTCGACACGGCCTATATCGCCGCCCATACCCTAGGCTACGACGAGATTGAGGCGGATATCGATCGCGCCACGCCGGCCTGGGGCGAAGCCCAGAGCGGTGTACCGGCCGACGACATTTGCACCGCCGCCGCTATGTATGGTGCCGGCCCGGCGCTGCTGTGGTGTGGCCAGGGCCTACAGCGCCAGACCACCGGCGGCAACATCATGCGCGCGGTCGGCCTGCTGCCGGCGCTGACCGGCAATATAGGTAAGCCGGGCGCCGGCTTTTATTATCTGAACGTCACGCCGATGTTGGCCGGCATCGATCTCGGCTGGCTCAGCGGCGCTGAACTCGCGACCCGTGACATCACCAAGGTCAGCCATATGGAGCTCGCGGCGCGCCTTGAGGCGCCCGACGAATTCAAGATGTTCTTCTCCTGGAATACCAACCCGCTCGCCTCCGCACCCGACCAGACCCGCCTGCGCGCCGCCTTGCAGCGCAAGGATCTCTTCATGGTGGTGTCGGATCTATTCATGACCGATAGTGCGCGCTACGCCGACATCGTGCTGCCGGCGGCAAGTTTTCTGGAATACGACGATCTGACCTTCAGCTATTTCCATTTGATCATGGGCGCGCAGGCCAAGGTCAGCGAACCGCTGGGCGAATCACTGCCCAATGCCGAGATATTCCGTCGCCTGGCCGGCGCCCTGGACCTGCACGAGCCAGCGCTGCTGGAGACTGATCGCGCGATGCTCGACACCATGATGACGCAGATGAACACCGGCTACGATTTCGACGAATTAAAACGGCGCGGTCATTTCGCCCTCGGCGACACTGCGGCACGCTGGTACGCCGAGCAGAAGTTCGAAACCCCCAGCGGGCGCATTGAAATAGCCTCAGCGCAGGCGCAGGCCATGGGCCTGCCGCGCACGCCGCAGCCGTGGGCCGACCTACCGCCAGCCGACGGTCAGTTCCGCTTGCTGACACCGGCCTCGAAGTGGCGCATGAACGACTCCTATGCCAACGATCCCCACATCATCGAACGCAGTGGTCCGGCCGCGCTGCATATGAATCCCAGCGACGCGGTGCGCATCGGTGTGCGCGAAGGTGCGATGGTGGCGGTCACTAACAAAACCGGCAGCCTGCAACTGGTCGCGCGCTTGGACGAGGACGTGTTGCCCGGCACGGTGCTGTCCTATAAGGGCCGCTGGCCGAGCCTCGAAGGCAATCACATGAATGTCAATTTCATCCACAACGGCCAGTGCGCCGATATGGGCGCCAGCACCAGCGTTCATTCCACCCTAGTAAGCGTGACGCGGATCTGAATTAAAAAACCACCATCCGTTCGCGCGGCAGCTCGACCGTCACCGGCCCACCGGGCTCAATGCCGGCGCGTTCGAAAAAGCGCTTGGTAACGACCGCGCGCAAGCGCTCTGTGCCGACCGCCGTACACAAGGTGAGGTGCACACTGTCACCGAGCGCGGCCGCGCGCTCCAGCGTGAGCGCGACCGCCGCGGCCTCGCCGGCCGCACGTGCAGCTTTCACCACCACTACATCGCCAGCGGCGATACCCCACGCGATCTGCGTGCCAACCGGCGGAGTGCGCCGCAGCGGCAAGGCGATCTCCGTACCACCCCACGCCACCAGCAGCAGACCGTGGCCAGCATCGGCCGCCAACACCGGCGATTCGAATAAATTAGCAAAACCGAGCAGCCGCGCTACCTCGACGCTGGCGGGGCGACTCAGCACCTCACCCGGCGCACCGTCCTGCAGTGTCTTGCCATGTCTTAACACC
>JANMJF010000167.1:0-3959 GCA_031371245.1 Pseudomonadota bacterium
CCCGCCAAGGGGTAGAGCGCGACACCACGGCCTTGGCCATCGCTTGGCGCAATGCCTATATGCGTACAGTGCACCGCCAGGTGGCCGACGGCTTGCCCTTTCGCCCGCTCAGGGCACTACAACGCGAAGACCTCGTCGCGCTGCTCGCCGCGCACTTTCCCTGCGCGCTCACCGAGCGCGAGCTCGATGAGATGACGACGACCTGGCGCCGGCTCGATCCGTGGCCCGATAGCGTGGCGGGATTATTCGCCATCAAACAGCGCGCCATCATTGCGCCGCTGTCCAACGGCAACTTCGACGACATGGTGTTACTCGCCCGCCATGCCGGCCTGCCATGGGATGCGATCGTTGGCTCGTCGCTGGCGCGGGCCTACAAGCCCCATCCTGACATCTATCTGAAATCGGTCGCGGCCTTGAACCTCGAAGCGGCACAGGTGTGCATGGTCGCGGCGCATCAGGGGGATTTGCACTATGCCGCCGGCCATGGCATGCAGACCGCGTTCGTGACGCGGCCACTGGAATTTGGTGGCGCAACCCGGCCACACGTGCTCACAGCTGGTGTTGATTATTCGGCCGCAGCCGAGATTCACGCCGATGGCGAATGGACCTATGTCGCGCGGGATTTACTCGATCTAGCCGCGCAGCACGCTGCGCCCTGAAGCGCGACGCAGTTCGGCCCGCAACACCCGCACAGACGAGCATCAATGGCTGGCATAAAAGACTCTGTCGCCGTGACGGCCTTGCGTATCGCTGGCCATGTCGCATGCGAGCGGTTGCGTCCTGTCCTGGCCAGTAGCGCTGCGGACGTGCCGAGTTCGGTCGATGCGCTGACACCCGCATGGTGGACGGCCGTCATGTGCGCTGGCCATCCGCGTGCCGAAGTGCTGGCCTTCGACGCCCTGGGCTCGTCTTCCGGTACCCATCAACGCCACCGCTTCGTGCTCACCTATAACGACGCCGGCCAGGCCGCGCGCCTGCCGTACTCGGTATTTACTAAAACCTTACCCAATGTCATGACGCGCATGATTGGCGGTTACAACGGCACCACACGCGCCGAAGGTCGTTTTTATCGCGAGCTGCGCCCGGCCTTGAAGATTGAATCACCCTACGGCTATCACAGCGCCTTCGACCGCCGCAGCCTGGCGGGCATCAATGTGCTGGAAGACGTCGCCGCAACACGCGGCGCACGTTTCTGCGGTGCGCACACCTATGTCAGCCACGACATGGCCGAAAGCATGGTCGATCTGCTCGCGCAGCTGCATGCCCACGCTTACGCCGATCAACGACTGGACCACGAGTGGCGCTGGCTGGCCAATTTCGCCGATTGGTTCGAGATTGGCGCGCGCAAGATGGGCACCGAGCGTTACACCGGCCAGGCCATCCGGCGCATGGCAGATCGTCTGCCCGCGAAACTCGTCAAACGTGCCGACCAGATCTGGCCGGCGACACTCGCCGCCAGTGCCATCCATCGCCACGGGCCACGCGGCCTGCTGCATTCCGATGTGCACATCGGCAACTGGTATCGTCATGGCAAGGGCGCGATGGGCTTATTCGACTGGCAGTGCGTGGCGCAGGGCCACTGGTCGCGCGATGTCGCCTACGCCTTAGCGGCGGCCCTCACTATCGAAGATCGGCGGGCCTGGGAGCGAACATTGCTGGCCCGTTATCTGGAAACCTTGAGTACCCTGGCCGATGTCTACATCGACACCAGCAGCGCCTGGGATCACTACCGCCGCCAGATGCTGCATGCGCTGTGGATGTGGACCATCACGCTGTGCCATTCGCCGTGGTTGCCGGCCATGCAACCCGTCGCTACCGCCATGGCGATGATCGAGCGCATTGCCACTGCCGTCGACGATCTGGACAGCTTGAACGCAACAGGGCGTGGCTAAGCCGCCCTCAAGCCAAACCCAGCACCGCCTTGCCACGCATCAAATAGTCGATGCGATCGTCGATGCCATTGAAGCCGCCGTTAATGCGGCGCGTAATGGCACGCACGTCGTCCTGGTCGGCGAGCTTATTCAGATCGCGCGTATTCCAGAACCAGCAGGCGACATCGACCGCAGCGAAGGGATCGCTCGCCACCCGTTCCGGCTTGGCCAGGTAATCGACGCCAGCCGCCTGGCTATAGGCCGCGTAATTGGCACGCCCCGTCAGTTGGATGAGGCCGCGGCCTTTGAACTTCGGGCCGTCGCCCGGCTGACTGTTGCCGAGATCGTTACGCCCTTCGTAGGCGTGCCCGTCGGCCAGTTCTTCGGCATAACGAAACGAGCCGGATTCATGGGCGAGCTGCGCAATGAAATGGGCGACCCGCAACGGCGTTGTGATCTTGTGCTTTTTCATTCCTACCACCAGCGGTTCGAAGTAGAGATCGATACGCTTGGGTAGGGCCTGCGGCATCACCACCGCGAGTTTTTCCTTACTCGGCCCGGGCGGCAGGCCATCGAGCAGCGCCTTGATAGTCGCATCACCCGGCACCACCATCTGGTCGGAGCTGGCGAGTTTCATGACTTCGGTTTCGAAACGGGCGAGCGTCTTCAACGAAGTCGGACCGATGCGGCCATCGGCTTTGAGGCTGGCGGGCTTGGGCTCGGTGAATCGCTGAAGATTGAGATTCAGCAGAATCTGCACGATGGCGACGTCCATCAGATCGTTGCGGCCACTGATGCCAACACTCTTCTTGATACACATGTTTCCTCCTGATAGCCGGGAAACGGCGTGGCAGGCCGCGCCGTTATTTAAAGACGCTTGGTGAGCATAGCCTAAGCTTTCAGCACCGCCCACGCCGCCTCACGCTTTTGTGCAAAGCTCGCCAACCCTTCGGCCGCTTCGGCGCTGCGCCGCTTGGTGGCGTGCTCGTCAACCAGGCGCGCAAATTCTTCGTCATCGATAAAAGCGCGTGCGCAGCGCATCGCGCTCACTTTGCTCAAGGCCTGGGCGTCGGGAGCGACCTTGAGCAGCGCGTCGATAATGGGCGCAGCGGAAGCGTCGAGTTGACCAGGCTGACAAACTTCGTGCACCAGCCCGAGCACTTCGGCGCGGCGCGCGTCGAAGCGTTCGCAGGACAAGGCGTAGCGGCGCACGTTGCGGATCCCCATCGCCGCCACCAGTTGCGGAAAAATAATTGTCGCGGCCATGCCCCAGCGCGCTTCGCTGATCGCGAAGCTCGCGCCGCGTTCAGCCACGACGATGTCGCACGAAGCGACGATGCCAGTGCCACCGCCCACACAGCATCCGTGCACCAGGGCCAGGGTCGGTTTGGGCAGTGCGTTCAGAGCGCGCATTGCTTCGGCCGTGGCCACCGAAGCAGCGCGGTTGGCGGCCGCGTCCATGCCCCCCACCTGTTGCAGCCATTTGAGATCGGCACCGGCCTGGAAGTGCGGGCCATTGCCGCGGATGACCACCACGCGTATCTGCGGATCGGCAGCGAGCGCACCACAGATATCAGTCAGGCCCTGCACCATGTCAGCGTTGTAGGCGTTGTTGACTGCCGGACGGTTAAGGGTGACGGTCGCCACACCACGACCATCGGTAGCGCACAATACGACGGGCTCGGTCACGGGCTGTTCTCCAATTAACGGTGGCGCGCTAGACGATGATAAACAATGTTCGAGGCGCGTCGACCAGCAGGGTCGAGGTGGGAAACGTCCGAGCCGGCTGACACCAGGCGCTGAAGGGCGACGGGTGGGATAGCCCGCCCGTCGCCGCACATTCAGCCGGCGCTGGCCAAATCCTCGCTCGTCATATCCGACTGCCAGCGGTTCAGTCGCAACAGATGGCCAGGTGTGGCATGGGTGCAGACGCCGTCCATGAAAGTCACCACACCGTTGACCAGGATCCAACGATAACCTTCGGCGCGCTGAACGCGCCGCCACTCATTGGCCGGCACGTCGTACGCCACTTCGTAATCCACTTCCGGTACGCGCCTGAGCTTGTCGAAGTCGTAGACGATGATATCG